>QKCE01000111.1 GCA_003245785.1 Spirochaetales bacterium
CCGGTTATCGCGTCCCGTCCCGGAATTCGGGCTCCGGGGCGGGAAAACCCGCTCAGGCGGATTTGATCAGGATCTGCCTGGGCTGGCTCTCGGGCTGCCTCGGGATCGTTACGGTCAGCACGCCGTTCTTAAAGTTCGCCTCGACCTTCTCGGAATCGATATCCTTGGGAAGGCTAAAGCGCCGTACGAAGCGGGACTCGCCGCGTTCCCTGATCAGGTATTCGGCTTTCTTTTCGTCCTTCGCCTTCTCTTCTTTCTCGGCCTGCGCCACGGACGAGATGGTCAGCACCCGGTCCTTGAGGCTGAGCGCCACGTCGTTCTCGGAATATCCGGGGAGATCCATGTCCAGGACGTAGGCTTCGTCGGTTTCCCGGACGTCCACGAGGGGGGTGCTTCCCGCGGAACCGTAGCCGTAGCCGCGGTCAACGGCGTCGAAAAAGTCGGAAGCGAAGGTGGGGTTGAAGATACTCAGTGCGTTCATAATGAACCTCCAGTAAATTGGGTTGTAGTTTTAAACCGGCAATGCCGGCGTCCAGGGATTTCCTTTCAGGTTTTCGCTGGACACCTTTATATAAGCAAACCGCATGCCAAACTGATAGAAAATTTAATAAAATTCTTATTTCTTTATATTACAAGTAATTAGGCCTGTGCTGGCAAGACTGTACGTTCTCCTGGACGATGGGCGGGATTTGGACTTGTAGAAAATTTACCATGTGTATCAAATTGTCCGATATTGTAGTGTCAAATTGATACAGGCAGGGAAATACGGGTTGCTCCGCTGGGTCGCCCTGCCTCACGGACTGGTATCAGTGCCCGGAATGTTATAGAATAAACCGATGAACGCCGCGATCGAAGAACGGATTTCGACTTTTTTGGTTAACACCATACAACCGTTCGAGCTTTCCTCCCTGCTCCGGTTTCTCGAGGAACCCGTTTCAAAAAACGCCCTCGAAGACATGTCGGACTATTTGCACTACCATCAACTCGCGTATCTCGGCCCGTCCCTGGAAGGGGCACCGCCCCGTTGGGTCAGCCGCGCCGGCCTCTTTACCGGCAAGACCGCGGTCGTTGCCCCGACCCGCTCCGACCTTTCCGCCGGGGCATTCGTTCCCGCTTCCGCCCTCGTGCCCTTCGCGAATCCCGTAATGCTGCCCCATGAGTATTCCTTCCGGTATCGGGGGGAGGAATTGCCGAAGGTCATGCTTACCGTAACGCCCGGCGAAATTTATCCCCGTTACGCGTTATTCGGCGAGGAATACGCCCCCCAATACCTGGCCTGCGACAACGAGGAAAACGACCTCAAGCTGTCGGAACTCGATTACGCGGATCCCCTGGAAATGAGCGTGACCGGCTTCGACGCGAGGGCCCTATTCTGGAACGGGAACGTCGTCCCCGGAGATCGCATCCTCGCGCGCCTCGCGGACTGGAAGACCTCGACCTTCGAGCTTACGGTCCTCCACGCCGCCGATATCGACCGGGAGCGGGAAGCGGCCTGGATCGTATCCATGGACGCCGCCCTTTCCGCGTGCTTCGACATGAACGGTCCCGCCGCCAGCATCGACGAGCAGCTCGCCTTTGCCTGGTACCTTCGCCAGGAGGATCTGGACACGCCCCACGCGCCGCCGCTTTTCGAGTATCTCGAGCGCTCCTCCGAGGTGTCCTTCGAGTACTTCGGCGTCGAAACCCGCCTCTGGTTCGCCGGGGTAGATATTCCCGCCCAGAACGACTGGAATTTTACCCTGCCCTCCAAGCCCGAATCCATTACCGAGGAAGCCCTCTCCAACCTGGGCATACCCTTGAACGAGAGGATCATCGAATCCTACGTGCTGGACGGGCTTTTCATGCGGGAACCCGACGCGTCCGGCACGATAGGGCGGCTACTCGCGTCCCTTACCGGCCACGGATCCATCGCGGCGCCGCTCATCGAGCGGGCCGCCCGCATCTCCCGATCCTATTGGGAGGGCCGCTACAACCGGTTCGCGGACCACGAGAAGGGGACGCTCCGCGGCCGTTTCGTCCGGCTCCACGGCGACGTGGTCGCCCTCGTGCAATCCCTCCGCCAAAGCAAGATCCGGCCCGAAACGATCCCGGACCAGTGGGCCATCGTGCTCATGCAGATCATGTCCCATCTCATACCCTCACTGGAGGCCCTCGACTTCCCGGCCGAGGGCGAGCGCTTCGACCTCGACGCCTCCTGGGGAAACCTGGAAGGGATGGAAGAGCATTTCCTGGACGCCCAGGCGGTCATCCAGTCGGTCTTGCCGATCCTGATCGACCGACGGCTTTCGATCGTCCGCGCCCCGGTTGACGGGAAGAAGAATTTCAAGGAGTCTCCCGATGCATGAGTCGTCGCTTGCCGACATGATCCTCTCGGGCGGGGTGCACTACAACGTTTCGGGCTCCAAGCCCGAGCAGGCCTTCGCCGATCTCGCGTCCCGGGTTCCCCTTCCCCCGGGCGTCACCCGCGCAGCCCTCGTCACGGGCCTCACGGAGCGCGAGCGGCTCATGACCACCGCGGTGGGCCACGGCATCGCGATACCCCACCCGCGGCAGCCCCTGGTGAGCGAGATCTCCGACGAGCGGATTTTCGTGTCCTTCCTCGACAAGCCGATCAACTTCGATTCCCTCGACGGGAAGCCGGTATACGTGCTTTTCGTCCTCCTGTCGGCCGACCCGAAAACCCACCTGCGTACCCTCTCGCAGCTTTCCTACCTGTTTCAGCAAGAAGACTTTAGGTCGTTTCTGAGGAAAAAGCCCGATTCCCCGGAATTGATCAAAGAGATAAAAAAATACCTGTAAGGGTATCGTTCCAACGAAGTTTCAAGGAGTCCTTTCGATGAACAAGCAACTCGACGCCGTCGCGCTTTCCGTTCGCAGCCTTTCCATGGACGCGATTCAAAAGGCGAATTCGGGACACCCCGGGCTGCCGCTCGGAACCGCCGAACTCGCGGCCGTTCTCTACGGCAAGATCATGCGCCACAATCCCGCGAATCCCCTCTGGTCGGACCGCGACCGGTTCGTGCTTTCCGCGGGCCATGGATCGATGTTCCTGTACTCGATCCTTCACCTCTCCGGTTACAAGGTATCCCTCGACGATATCAAACAGTTCCGCCAGGTCGGTTCGCGCTGTCCGGGGCACCCCGAGTACGGGTATACCGAGGGCGTGGAGGTCACGACCGGCCCGCTCGGCCAGGGCGTTTCCCACGCCGTCGGCATGGCGATCGCGGAAACGATGCTGGCCGCGAACTATAACCGCCCGGAATTCTCGCCGGTGGACCATTATACCTACGCCCTGGTCGGGGAAGGATGCCTGATGGAGGGCGTTTCTTCCGAGGCCTCGAGCCTGGCGGGCCACATGAAACTCGGCAAGCTGATCGTGTTCTACGACGAGAACCGCATCTGCATCGACGGTTCCACCGACATGACCTTCACCGAGGATATAGGCGCCCGCTACGCCGCCTACGGATGGCAGGTCCTCTCGGGCGACATGTACGACTACGACGGCGTGGTCTCCCTCGTTGCCCAGGCCAAGAAGGATACCCGGCCTACCCTGGTGATGCTCAAATCCGTCATCGGCAAGGGAGCGGCGTCCGTCGCGGGCACCGCGAAGGCCCATGGCGCCCCGATCGGCGCCGAGGGCGTCGCCGAGGCCAAGAAGGCCCTCGGCCTCGACCCGTCCAAGGATTTCCAGGTCGTTCCCGAGGCTTATGAGTACTTCGACGGCTACCGGAAGGAGCTTGCCGCCCTCGAAGCCGACTGGAACGAGGGCTTCGCGAAGTGGTCGGCGAAATATCCCGAACTTCGCGCGTCCTGGGATTCCGCGATGTCCCCGGGCGGCATCGACCCGGCCGCGCTTACCGCCGTGGCGCATCCCGCCTACGGCCACGACGACAAGGTCGCGACCCGGACCGCCTCCCAGGCGGCGTTGAACGCCTTCGCCCAGTCCCTCCCGAACCTCGTCGGCGGTTCCGCTGACCTTCAGGGCCCCAACGCGGTGGCCCTCAAGGGCATCCCCGCCTACGGTCCCGATAAGCGCGACGGGCGCTACCTGCACTTCGGCGTGCGCGAGTTCGGCATGGCCGCGGTTACCAACGGTATCCAGGTCCACGGCGGTTTCCGCGCCTTTTGCGCGACCTTCCTGGTGTTCTCCGATTACCTGCGCCCCGCCCTCAGGCTCGCCGCGCTCATGAAGATCCCCTCGATCTACGTGCTCACCCACGACTCGATCTTCCTGGGCGAGGACGGCCCGACCCATCAGCCCGTCGAGACGATCGCCTCCCTCCGCATGATCCCGAACGTGGCCGTGTTCCGTCCGGCCGACGCCGAGGAGGCATTCTACGCCTGGAAACAGGCCCTCGCGCGGACCGACGGCCCCTCGTGCCTCGTGATGAGCCGCCAGAACCTCCCCATCCTCCCGAAGGATGACCCGGACTGGCGCCATACCGTCGATTGCGGCGCCTACGTCGTCCGCAAGGGCGCCGACGCGCCGGACGTGACGGTGCTCGCGACCGGCTCCGAGGTTTCCCTGGCCCTCAAGGCCGCGGACCTCGCCGCCCCCCTCAAGGTTCGGGTGGTATCCGTGATGTCCAAGGGGCTTTTCGAGGCCCAGCCCCAGCTCCTGAAGGAAACGATTCTCGGCGGGAAGGAAGGCGCGGTTCGCGTCGTGACCGCCGAGGCGGGAACCCGGACCGGCTGGGAAGGCTGGACGAAAACCCGGACCGACAATTTCTCGATCGACCGCTTCGGCGAGTCCGGCCCCGGCGACAAGGTCGCGGCCCATCTCGGCTTTACGGCGGAGAGCCTCGCGGAAATCCTGAAAGGCGGGAAATGACGAAAAAGGCGCCGGTTATATCCGGCGCCTTTTTTTGGCCCTACAGGTTTTCGACCGAAATCCGCAATTCGTTTATCGCGTATTGAACCTCGCGTTTCGCGAGGTTTTTCTTTTCGGAGTAATCTTCCTCCTCGAACTCGAGTAGGGCGTAGAGCAGGGAACGGATCTCGTCCAGGCGGTCGTTGAACTCGCCCATTCGGTGGGTGCGGTCATTCCCCATGGCGCGCGCTCCGAACGGCCCGTATCGCGAGGAATACGGTACCCCCGAGGATCATGAGCAGGCAGAGAATTTGCCCGGTGGAAAGGTTTAATAGCGATTCGTTGAGGTAAGTGGGCGAGGGATTGCCGTTGACGGTAATCCGGTAGCCGATATCCGCGTCGGGCTCGCGGAAGTACTCGATGAAGAAGCGGACGAGGCCGTACCCGATCGTATATACCGCCGTAAGCATGCCGTTGAATGGCTTGCGTTTCCGGAACACGAACCAGATTATCGCCCAGAGCACGATACCCTCGAAAAAGGCCTCGTACAGCTGGCTCGGGTGGCGCGGCAGGTTCACGAGCTCCGCCCCGGCGGGAAGCGGGATTCCCACCTTTTCGGCGGTGACGCGCGCCCATTCCTCGGATACGGGGAATTTCTGGGCGTTCGGGAACACCATGCCCATGGGACTCGTGGTTACCCGCCCGAAGAGCTCCCCGTTCAGGAAGTTTCCGAGGCGCCCGAAGGTATAGCCCAGGGGAATGGAGGCCGCCATGGTGTCGCACCAGGCGAGAAAGGAACGCTGATGGCGCAGTGCCCACAGGAGCATGCCGACGAATCCGCCCACGAAGCCCCCGTGGTAGGACATTCCCTGGAGCCCGGTCCATTGACCGTCCTGGAAGGGCCAGAATATCAGCCAGGGCTTGTGCCAGTAGACGCCGCTTGTGTCGTACACCAGGGTGGAGAACACCCGGGCCCCGATGAGAAGCCCGAAGATTCCCCAGGTGAAGAATGATATAACGTCGTCCTCGGTAACCTTCAAGCCCCCGTCGGCCCGCGCGAGCTCGCCCTTGCGGACCTGGTAGGAAAACAGGAGGTAGGCGGTCGCGAAGGCGAAGATATACATGAGCCCGTACCAACGGAGGTAGGGAAAGCCGGGGATTATCTCGGGGGTGATCCACGAGGGATACGCGATACTGGCAAACATTCTCAGGACTCCTCTTCGTCGTTAATGGGCAGGCAGGTTATTTGGCCGGTGGCCTGGTCAAAGGTGAACTCCACGTGGTGACGGCGTTCCCGCACCTCGTAGTACCGGCCGTGGCTTTCGAGAATGACCCCGGGCCATACGGCGTTTTCCACCCGGATCGAGGACCGCACGTGGGCCTCGAACTGTTCCTTCAGGCTGAATATCCTGACGGTGAGCTTCTCGTTGCGCTTCAGGAGCTCGAGTTTTTTCTGTCGGAGGGCCTGTATCCTGGGATCCGTGCCCTGGAGCTTCGCCATTTCGCCGTCGATCTTCCCCAGCGTTTCCTTGATCCCCAGGGCCTCTTTTTCGCACACGGCGATCTGGTCCCGAACGAGGTAATTCTGCCCGAAGGATATGCTCGTGCGTATGGTCTTGGAGGAGCCGAGCTCGAATACCTCGATGCCCCGGGAGGCCTGGACGGAACCGCCGAGCAGGACGCCGGGATTTCCCTTCATGATAAGCTTACCGTTGGTCTTTACCAGGCATTGGAAACAATAATTTGCGATCGCAATGTCCTGTCCCGCGAGGACGCGGGCGTTTTCCGCGAAAGTCAGGTCGATGGACTGCTTCGACCACGCGGTCCCCGTGCCGCCGCCCTTGATGCCGCCGTCGATGAAAAGCTGCCCTCCGGCGGCCACCAGGGCCGCGTCGGCGACCCCTTTCATGGAGAGGGACCCTTCGGCGCGCACGACGCGTCCCTTGGCGACGTTGCCGAGCAATTCCAGGTCGCCGGGAAAGTTGAGGTCCCCGCTCGACTCGTCCACGTCGCCTTCGAACTTCTTCGAGCCCTTTATGGAGAGAGTCCCGTCCGCGAGGGAAAGCTCGCCGGAGCGGGTGGCGACGAGGCGGCGTTCGGCAGCATCCGGGTCTTCCGGTTCGGCCCGAATCGTGTCGTCGTGGGCCGGTACCCGTATTTTCTCGGCCTTGCCCGCCTTGAGAACTTCCCCGAATACGTTCACGCCGTCCTCGTCGGCCTTCGCGGTCGACCAGGAAAGGATCGTTTCGTCCTTCAATATATGGACCGACGGGGCTTCCTCGGAGAGGGTGACCTTCCACTCGATTTTCGGCCCTCCGGCCTTCACGGGATGCTTGCCCTTGATCAGGGTAAGCTTTCTCTCCGCGCCGCTGGATAGGGCTTCCTTTATTCCCGCCGCGATCGCGGCCTCGTCGATCTCGCCCTTTATGCCCATTTGATCGATCGATTCCCGCGCGAAGGCCGGGGTCAGCGGTTTACCGGCTCCCTCTTCGCCTTCGAGGCTTATGGAAGCGAGCATTTTATCCGAGGTGACGTTGATCGTGACCTTGGCGTCCAGGTAGGGCATTACCCAAACCCGATACACTCCCGCCCGTTCGACCACCGCAAGAAGCCCTTCCTTCATCGTCTTGATGCCCTGGGGGCCGAGGGAGGCGCCGTAGAGGCTCTGGACGAAGGGGTCGTTGCCGGGGAGACCGGGAATTTCCCGCCCCTGTACGTCCGTTCCGGGCGTGCCGGGCTCGGCCGGGCTGAAACTCAGGACCACCGTATTCGATTTGACCATAGCGAGGCGCAATTCTTCGGCCGTAATATCCTCGGACCCGCCCTGCTTCGCGATGAATTGAAGGGCGCGGGGCGAGACGTCGGCTTTCGTCTCCTCGGGCAATTCTTCCGCCAGACACACGAATTCGCGGTTTTGGCCCCGCCCGGGCGGGGTTCCCTCCGCGAGCGCGTAATCGACGAGCTCCATCCGCGGGCCCTTGCGGAAGTCTTCAAGGTCCGCCTTCACCCGCGCCATGTCCAGGTTCGCGAGCTTGCAGTTGCCGATCACGCTCTCTATGAGGCGCATGTCGAGGGGCGTGCCCTCGGTTGCCTTGCGGACGTACAGCTTGGCGGAAAGCTTGTTGGGGGAAACGGATATGCGCACGTCGAAGGTCGGCTCGATCGCCACGGGGAAGAGGTATTCCTCCCCGCCGTTTTCCCGTGCCTTCGCTATATGCTTTTCGAGGGCCTCGTCCGGGAGAAGAAGCCGCTGTTCGATTCCCTGTGCCCGGGCGGCCGA
Source organism: Spirochaetales bacterium (assembly GCA_003245785.1). Taxonomy (GTDB): domain Bacteria; phylum Spirochaetota; class Spirochaetia; order Treponematales; family Treponemataceae; genus Teretinema. The sequence goes on from QKCE01000111.1 coordinate 8,091, forward strand.
TTTGATGCCGTCAACCGTGGGGTAGCCCTCGGCGGGAAGGCCCGCGGGAATTTGCGCGTACATTCGCTTGTGTTTGGGATGAATCGCCAATCGCCAATCGGTTCGTGCCATCGTGTCCCGCCCCGCGATCCTAAAGCTCGTAACCCTGCTGGATGGCCAGGGCGAGCTTGGTTTTCAACAACTGGTTTTCCTTCCGGAGCACGGATATCTCGTATTGCTGTGATTTGATGGTCTCGGCGAGATCGCCCATCGAGAGGGCCCCGCTGCCGACCAGTTCTTCAACGTAGTTCATTTTCGAGTCGAAATCGATGGCGGCTTCCATCTCAGCGGACTGGAAACTCTCGTCGGAGAATTCCGAGAACTCCTCGAAGGACTCGGTTTCGGATTGCAGTATCTTGTCCGCGATTCGGTATACGGCCTGCGAGAGTATCGATTGGGGCTTGTACACGACGATCGGGAGCCGCGAGGCCAGGGCGGTGTCCTGAAGGGCGTCGCGATAAATGACGCCGAGATGCTCGAGTTCGAGATTCAGGTATTCCTTGCAGGACCGGCGGATCTTCAGCGCCTTGTCGGCGTCCTTCGGGTCCTCGATCATGTTCATCACGAGGCGGGGGTGAAATGTATCCATGCTGCGCCGGAATTTGGCGGCGCTTTCCGGGTCGGCCTTTTCGATCTCGGCGACGATGTGGGGGATGTACATCCGCTGCAGGGAGGCGCTGTCCTTCTTCATGGCCTCCAGCCGGTTCCAGGCGGGCGACCCTTTCTTGAAGCAGTCGTACATGAGGCGGAACACCGCGTTCTTGAGGAAGAGATAGGCGTTGAGCGTGGCGGTCACGGAAGGGGCGGTCACCACGATGCCCTGGGGCGACATGAGGAAAAAATCCAGGATGCCGAGGTGCGTTCCCGCCCCCAGGTCCAGCACGAGGTAGTCCGCGTCGTATTTCAGGAGGCCCTTGGTCAGGGCCGATTTTTGCGGCGCGCGAAGCGAGGTGAGCCCGGGAATTTCCGAGTCGCCGGCGATGAAGCTCACGCCCGGCCACGCGGTCTTGATAATCACGGACTCGAGGGCGCCTCCGCCGGTGAGCCACGTCCCGATCCCGGCTTTGGGCGACTGCACGCCGAGCACGAGGTGGAGGTTGGACGCGCCGAGGTCGAGGTCCGCGAGGAGAACCTTCTTGCCCGCCTGGCCGAGGGCGATCGCGAGGTTTGCCGAAAGGAGGCTTTTGCCGACTCCTCCCTTGCCGCTTGCAACGGGGATTACTTGCATAGTGCCCGGTATCTCCTATAGGCGTAGACGCCCAGGGCGACGTCCACGAGAATGAATGCGCCGGCTGCCGGTAAGGCTGCGGCGGGGTTGTCCCGTCCCGAAAGGCCGAACGCGACGGCCATGGGCAGGATCCGTATCGCGAAGGCCAGGAACGAAACGGCGGAAAGGGCTTTCAGGAGCGAGAGCAGGGGAAGCCAGAGCGCGAAACGGGTTTCGTCGACGGCGAGCATGAGCCAAAGGGCCGGCGCCACGCAGAGGGCGGGAAGGGCAGCGTACCACGTGAAGTCGTCCCGGGCCGTCGAAGCCGCCAAGTACATGACGACGAGAAGGCGTAGCAGTTCGATTATAAGAAAGGCGGGGTAGGCGACGGTTTTCGGCTGCATTATATTGAAGTCTACGCAACAAGGGGGACGCGGTCAAGGGGTGGGGTTCAAGCTTGACAAAGGCGGACCATAGCCCGAAAATGGGGCCATGACACCAAAAAAAACCTGGATCGGCGCGGGCATCCTCGCCGCAATCCTTTTGTTTTCCGGCCTTTCGGCCCCCGCGCTGTTCGCCGATACCGGCGACGCCAAGACCTCAGCCCGATACCTTCAGCTCTTTGACTATATTTACGGTTTCATCGAAAAGAACTACGTCGACCAGGTGGACCCTTCCGTTCTCTACAAGGGAGCGCTCAAGGGGATGCTCGAGGCCCTCGACGATCCCTATTCCATGTACATCGACGCCGACAGCCTGATCGGGACGGACCTGAAGGATACCACGACCGGCGCCTTCGGCGGGGTCGGCCTTTCGATCACCAAACCCTCGGATTCAACCCCCGAGAAACCCGCATGGGTCGAAGTCGCCTCGCCCATCGAGGACACCCCGGGATGGAAAGCCGGCATCCAGCCCGGCGACCTGATTCTCGCGATCGACGGGCAGGGCACGGCGGAAATCACCATGTCGGAAGTCTTGAGCCGGCTCCGGGGGCCCGTCGGCACGGACGTGACGGTGCAGATCCGCCGCGGGAAAAACCTCGAATTCCCCGTTACCCTCACGCGCGCCCTGATCGAGGTTCCCACGGTCAAGTTCGCGATGATGGACAACGGCATCGGCTACCTCAGGATCATCGACTTTACCCCGCTGACCCCGGCAAGGGTCCAGGACGCCCTCGACTCCTTCAAGAGGGCGAAATACAAGGGCCTCATAATCGACGTGCGAAACAACCCGGGCGGGCTCATCACCAGCGTGGGCGACGTGGCGGATAAATTCATCGATTCGGGGATCATCGTGTCCACCCGCTCGAGAAACGCCCGCGACACGAGCGAGATCGACGCAAGCCCCTCCAAGACCACCTTCAAGCCCCGCGTGCCGACCGTCGTGCTCCTGAACAAGGGCTCCGCGAGCGCCGCCGAGATCCTCTCGGGAGCCCTCAAGGACCACCATCTCGCCTATCTCGTCGGCGAAACCAGTTACGGCAAGGGTTCTGTCCAGCAGGTGATCGACCTTTTCGACAACGACCAGATGAAGCTCACCATGGCCCGGTATTACACCCCGAGCGGCGCGAACATCGACAAGAAGGGCATCGCGCCGGACCGGGAGGTGCTTCTCCCCGCGCTTACCGAGGATGAAGAAAAGGCGCTGGCCGACCTTCTTTCCGGCACGGCCATCGCTGACATGGTCGCCGGGCGCGATACCCTCTCCCCCTCCGAGGCGGACGCCATGGCCTCCCAGCTCGCGAAAAAGTGGGCCGTCTCCCAGAGGGTGCTCAAGAAGCTCGTGATGCAGGAATATTACCGGACCCATATGAGCCCGCTTTACGATCTCGATTACGACGTGCAGCTTCAGGCGGCCGTAGACGTGCTTCTCAAGGAGAACGTGGCGAAGCTCCTGCAGTCCACGAAGACGGTCCTCGAGCTGCAGGAAGCTGCCGCGGCGGCCGATGCCGGTTCCGCCGACCAGGGCGCGACCGGTTCCGCCTCCCGCTGAGCCCGTGCGCCAATTCTTGGCGGAGACCGCTCCCGGTCCCGACGGAACCCTCGCCTTACGGGGGAAGGATTTCCGATACCTCGTGCAGGTTCTCCGGCTCGCGCCGGGGGCTTCCCTGGAAGTCAGGCTTCCCGACGGGTCGCTCGTCGAAATGCGCGTCTCCTCGGTGGACCGCGCGGCGAAGCTGGCCCTGCTCGACTCCCCGGGGAGCGTCCCCCGGGACGGGTTTCCCGAACCGGCGGCGCCTGGTTCGTCCATGTCCGCCCTGCCCTCGGTACCCGCGGATTTCCCGGAAATCGTCCTGTTCCAATGGATCCTCAAGGGTTCCAAGATGGACCAGGTGTTTCGCCAGGCGACGGAGGCGGGGGTGGCCCTCGTGGTTCCCGTCCTTGGAGACCGGTGTCTCGCCGCGGAAGCGGGCGGGGTAGGCGCCGGTAAATCCGGGCGCTGGGAACGGATAGTACGCGAGGCCCGCCAGCAAAGCGGTTCGGCGGTCGCCACGGCCGTTCGGGAAACCGTCCCGAGCGCCCTGGTTCCGGAGGTGTGGGCGGCGGTTTCCGCCCGGGGCGGCGCGGGGGGAAGCGTCGCGATTACCCTCACGGAAGCACCCCTTGCGCGAAAGACTTTGCACGAGTATCTTGTTACCCGGCCCCGGACCGTGGCCCTCGCGATCGGTCCCGAAGGCGGCATGTCCGGGCGCGAGACGGAAATTCTCGCCGCCGCGGGTTTCAACGCGGTGCATTTTCGCACCAATATTCTGCGGGCGGAAACCGCGGCCCTTTACGGGATCGCCGCGGCGCAAACCCTGTTGCTGGAGTCCGAAAAGTGGCGTCTAACCGAATAGTATTCCTGAAAGTTCCCCTCGATATCGTTCCCCCTGAGGAACTGGAATCGACCCTTCTCGACCTTCTCTCGAGAAACGGCCCCCAACATATCATGTTCCTTTCCCTCTGGGACTTCCTCCGCGCCAGGCGCAAGGGCGATTTCCGCTCGATGGTGCTGGACGCCGCGCTCGTGTTGCCCCTGTCCAAAAGCCTCATCAGCGGGGCGAGATTCCTCCAGAAGCCGGTACCCCACCGGTATCACCCCTTCAGCTTCATTATCTCGTCCCTCACGGTTCTCGAGGCGTATTGCAAGTCGCTTTACCTCTTCGGAGCCCATCAACGGAGCCTTCTCCAGGCTGAAAAGAACGTGAGGAGCACCTTTCCGGGGCTCGCGGTAGTGGGTCGGTATCCGGGTTATTTCCACCGGAACATGGAGCGCAATATCATGACCGCGATCACGAAGGCCCATCCCTCCCTCCTCCTTATCGGCGACGGCGTTCCCGGCGGAAGACGGTGGGTATACAGAAACAGGAGCCGCCTGCACAACGGGCTTTTCCTCTGGAGCAACGACGTGATCGACGTATTCTCCGAGCGGAAACGGCGCGTTTCCGAGGACCTTTTCGAGAAAGGTCTCGAATACATGCCCCTCGTGCTGAAAAATCCGTTAAGAATTTTCCGAATCTTCCAATATTTATGGTATACGATTTTGCTGCTGTTCAGCCGGCTATTCCGGAGCGCTACCTGATCCTTGTTTCTCCCTGAACGGCGAAAGTAAGGGAAAAAAACATTTATGAAAAAAGTCCTGCACGTCTCGCCTCTCGCCTCGGATACCCGTCGGCTCGTGTACGAGTCCCGGGGGGTATGGACAATCGTCGTTCCCCGGTCGGTCGATCGGGTTCCCGCCCTCATCGTCGAGGAACGGTTCGACTTCATCCTTTTCGATATCGCGGTCACCGGGGCCTGGGTTCCCGATCTCCTCTCCGCGATCGTGGCGGTTCCCGACCGGCCTCCTCTATTTATCCTCAGCCGCGAGTATTCCTTTTGCTTTCTCGAATATTCCCGCACGATCGGGGCCTGCGGGTATTTTCACATCCCCTACGATTTTTCCGCCCTGCGGGAACGGATTGACCGTTTTTTCGACGCGAGCGCCCTTCCCGGGGACCCGACCGGCGGGGACCTCAACCGGCTCGCGGATTCGCTTCTCGGGAACAGCTTCGCCATGACGAGGCTCCGCATGGAGATCGTTAACCTGCGGTCCCGCCGCGAGCCCGTGTTGATCCAGGGCGAGACGGGTAGCGGGAAGGACCTCGTCGCGCGCCTCCTCCACGCCACTTCCCCCGCTTCCGACGGCCCTTTCAAGGCGTTGAACGCGAGCTGCCTGCCCTCGGGCCTCGCCGAGAGCCTGCTGTTCGGGACCACCAAGGGAGCGTTTACGGATTCGGCGAACGCGCCCGGGCTTTTCGAGCAGGCGAACGGCGGCACCGCCTTCCTCGACGAGATCGGCGAACTCGAACTCGGCTTGCAGCCGAAACTGCTGCGCGTCCTCGAAGACCACGAGGTTTCCAGGTTGGGTTCATCCGCCTCGAAGGCGGTGGATTTTCGGCTTATTTGCGCCACGAACAGGAATCTCCGGGAGATGGTGGAGGGCGGCGCCTTTCGCGCGGATCTCTTCTATCGTATAGACGTAATTAGGATCGAAATACCGCCGCTGAGATCCCATCCCGAGGATATTCCGGTTCTCGCGGCCTCGTGCCTCGCGGGGCAACGAAAGGTGCTTTCCTCGAACGCCCTCGACAAGCTCCACGCCTACGGATGGCCCGGGAACGTGCGGCAGCTTTTCGGTTGCCTTTCCCGCGCCGCCGCCGGGTGCGAGGGCGAGGTCATTTATCCGGAGCTGATCCGGTTTTAACCCAGGACATCCTTTGGAAGAGCTTTTCCAGCTTGGCGAGTTCGCCTTCGGAAACCTGGGCGCGGGCGAGAATCCCCTGGAGGAAACGGGCGTTCCCCTCGAGCCCCGGCTTTCGATACAGGCCCATGCGGTCTATGTGCGCGGAGATGGAGTCGACGCCCTCCCCGAGCCGTTCGAGGGTCACCGGCTCGTAGCCCCTTTTCTTCCCGTCGAATTCCCGGAACAGGGTATAGGTCATGATTTGGACGGCGTGCGACAGGTTCAGGGAAGGAAAATCGGGATTCGAGGGGATGTTGACCGCGAGGGCGCAGCGTTCGAGTTCTTCGTCGGTCAATCCGGTCCGCTCGTTGCCGAATACGACCCCGACGGTACCGGAGCTTCCCGCCTCGCGCGCGAGGCGGGCGAACTGGCCGGGGGTCATCCCCCAGGATTTTCTTTTTTGCCCCATGCGCCTGGTGGTTCCCGCCGAGACGGCGCAGTCCGCGAGGGCGGCGCTCAAGCCGTCGGGATCGGGGGGGAAGAAGCGGGCGCTTTCCCATACGTCGAAGGCATGCACCGACATTATACGAATCCGTTCCTCGTCGTAACGGTCGCGGTCGCCGACAACCCTCAGGTCATAGCAGCCCATGGTTTTCATGGCCCGGCATACGGAGCCGATATTGCCGCTTTCTTCGGGTCGGCACAGGATAATCGCGCAGGGAAGTCGAATCACGGATGGATTTTCTCCCATGTCCCTTGTTGTGTCAACCTTGGTGGGATATCATAATCCCATGGAGCGTACTTTTACGGGAAAACGCGCGTTGGTCGTGGGCGGAACCTCCGGTATCGGCGCCGCGCTTTCGAAGGCGCTCGCTCGAGAGGGCGCGTCGGTAACCGCCGTTGGAAGGGACTCCCTTGGGCCAAGCGAGACCGCCGACGGCATCGAGGTAGTGCGATTAAACCTCGAAAATACCGAGGAACGCCCGCAAACCCTTGAACTTGCGAGAAACGCGGATATACTATGTACGGTATGGGGCCCTTTCGCTCAAAAGGCCCTTCATGAGACGACGGAAAATGAATGGGAAAAGTTGGTGTCCCTCAATCTCTCGTTTCCGGGTTCGCTGGTTTCTGCCGCGCTACCCTCGATGCGCGTTGCCCGTTGGGGCAGAATCTTGCTGTTCGGGGGTACCCGTACCGATGAGGTCCGCGGATTCCTGACCAACGCGGCCTACGGAGCGGCGAAAACGGGGTTATCGAGCCTTGCCAGATCCGTTTCCCTCGCGTACGCAGGGGAAGGGATCTCGTGCAACGTTATCTGTCCTGGCTTCGTGGATACCGGATCGCTTGACGGGGCCGAATCCCGGATTCTGGCCGCAAAATCCCCGGACGGTACGCTGATAACCGTGGACGAATTGGTTGAAACCGGAATTTTTCTCCTGAAAAGGCCGCTCATGAACGGTTTGGCCCTTCGGAGCGACAAAGGTTGGGAGCCAAAGTTCATTTGACAATTGGAATCAATATGTTTATAGTAATCATATTAGAGAAATGACCGATAATCTGGACGGTAGGAGTGCTATGAATAACAACAGTATTATCCCCGGATTCGATGAGGAGAAGGACGATAGCCTGAAAATCCGGTTGGAGAAAGTAAACGACGTCGATGGATGCATAGTATTATTCCTAAACGGTTATATTGACACGGACAACTCCAGTTTCTTCCAGAAAAGGGTCTCGAAGGTCGTAGAAGCCGGTTTCAATCGGCTTATTTTTAATTGTGGCGCCTTGAATTACGTATCGTCCACCGGCATCGGTTCATTTACCGCGTTTCTCAAGACCGTAAAACCCAAGGGCGGCGACGTGGTCCTTCTCGAGATACAGCCCAAGGTTTATGAAGTTTTCCAGTTGCTCGGTTTTTCCCAATTTTTCAATATCAAGGATTCCCTTGCGGATTCAATAGATTTCTTCAAGTCCAGCGGCGTCGAGATCAAGTCCGAAATTTTCCCGAAAATCTTCGCATGCCCGATTTGCTCGAAGAAGCTCAAGGCGACCAAAGCCGGACGCTTTAGGTGTTCCGAGTGCAAGACCATTCTCGCGATCGACAATAACGGTCAGGTCTTTTTAGGTTGATCGTCCAGACTCGATCCGAAGGGGACCGGTATTTATACCGGTCCTTTTTTTTTCATTTTTCGTTGACAATTTGATTATTTGGTGATTGCGATAAATTATCGATAGTACTTGTGGATAAGTTGTTGATACAATTCGGGACAAGTAGGAAAAAGTCCTAAGGATTTCCGCCGCATCGGTGCGCGCAAACCCTCAGCAGAATATGCAAAATGCGTATTCTTCGATTAAGTCTTTATATTATAAATAGATAAGAAAAAAAGACACCTTTTATT
>QKCE01000221.1 GCA_003245785.1 Spirochaetales bacterium
GGGAAAGCCGGGTAAGGGGATAACAGAGGGCGAAGTACAGGAGCCCCGTGAACACGTATGCCGGCCCGTAGTACAGGTTTCCGCTGGACCAGGAGTCCGTATGGTACATAAGGTCCCCGCCGGCGATGATGGCGAGTACCGAGCTGTTCTTGATCAGGTTGACCGCGACGTTCGTGAGCGGCGGGAGCATGATCTTGATCGCCTGGGGCAGGATGATTTCGCGCATGGCCCCGGCGTAGGTAAAGCCCTGGGAATAGGCGGCTTCGAGCTGGCCCCGGGGAATGGCGCCGATGCCGGAACGAACCACCTCGGCCACGTAGGCGCCGGAATAGATCGAGAGGGCCGCGAACCCGATGATGAGGGTCGGCAGCACGATGCCGATGTACGGCAAACCGTTATACCAGAAAAAGACCTGGATCACGAGCGGTGTGTTTTGTATGAATTCGACGTACACGCGGTTGATCGCCCGGAGGGCGCGGTTGCGCGACGTCGCGAAGGTGCCGAACACCGCCCCGAGAACCAGGGCGATAAGCAGGGCCACCAACGACACGGCGACGGTCGTCAGTAGCCCCTGTCCGAACACTTTCCAATCGACAAGCAGTGCCTGCCATTTGAAGAGCGCGAACGGACCGGTCATATCACTTCAAGCCCCATTTCGCGAGGAGGGCGTCCAGGGAACCGTCGGCCTTCATCTTCGCGACGACTCCGTCGGCTACGCCGGCGAGGGTCTTGTTGCCCAGCTTGGTGGCGGCGCCGTACTGCTGGGGCGCGAAGCGCTCCGACAGGATCACGGATTTGTCGTCCACGTAGCCGGCGAGGATGGCGGCGTCCACCGAGAAGGCGTCGACGCGGCCCGACTCGAGGGCGGTCTTGATCTCGGGGTAGCTCGCGAACTCGGCGAACTTGAGGCTGAAGCCGCCTTCGGCCGCTGCGGCCTCGAGGGACTTCTTGGTGGTGGCGCTCTGCGCGACGCCGATCGTCTTGCCGGCGAGGTCCTTGAGGAGCTTGTAGCCGGAATCCTTCTTCACCAGGAGGGCGACGCCGTCGGTGAAGTAGGGATCGGTGAAGTTATAGCTGAGCTTGCGCTCTTCGGTGATCGTGAAGGTGGCGATGACCATGTCGAGCTCGCCGGAGTCGAGGAGGGGGCCCCGGGTCTTCGCGGTGACGCCCTGGAAGGTGACCTTGGAGGGATCCCCGAGGATTTCCTTGGCCATGGCGCGGGCGATGTCGATCTCGAGTCCCGAGATCTCGCCGGTGGCGGGGTCTTTCAGGCCGAACTTGGGAACGTCGACCTTGACGCCGACCTTGAGCACGCCGGCTTTCTTGATCGCGTCGATCTCGGTGGCGCCGTCTTTGGAGCCTCCCGCGAAGGAGAGCGAGACCGCCCCTGCGAGGAGCAGTCCGGTCAGTAACATGCGTGTGCGTTTCATAAAAATCTCCTTTTGCTTCGAGTGCTATTTTCTCGCGAAGGACCCGCGGGTCATTTGCGGAGAATCTTGCCGAGGAATGCCTTTGCCCGGGGATGTTCCGGGGCGGTGAAAAAGTGCTCGGGGCTTCCCGTCTCGAGGATCTCGCCCTCGTCCATGAAGACGACCCGGTCGGCGACCTCGCGGGCGAAGCCCATCTCGTGGGTCACCACGACCATCGTGATCTTTTCCTTCGACAGCCCGATCATCACGTCCAGGACTTCCTGGATCATCTCGGGGTCCAGGGCGCTCGTGGGCTCGTCGAAGAGCATGATCTTGGGATTCATGCTCAGGGCCCGGGCGATGGCGACCCGCTGCTGCTGGCCGCCGGAGAGCTGGGAGGGGTAGGAATCGAGCTTGTCCTTCAGGCCGACCCGGTCGAGGAATTTTTTCGCCGTTTCGTTCGCTTCCGCCTTTGCCCGCTTCTGGATCTTGATGGGGGCGAGGGTGCAGTTCTCCAGGACCGTCTTGTGGGGGTACAGGTTGAACTGCTGGAACACCATGGCGGCGGATTCCCGCACCTTGCGTACCTGGGAATGGTGCCCGTCCAAGGGGATCCCGTTGACCTGGATCTTGCCGGAACTGGGCTTTTCGAGATAATTCATGCAGCGGATGAGGGTGCTTTTACCCGAACCGCTGGGACCGATGACTACGAGTTTTTCGCCCTCGCGAACCTTCAGGTTCACGTCTTTGAGCACGTGGAGCTTTCCGAAATGCTTATTGACGTTTTCAAGCTGTATCATGTTCAGCCTCCGTCAGAGAGTATGTGCATAAATATACATAAAAAAGGAATAATTACACAATATAATTGAAGTGTTCCACGAACTTTTTTTTACGATTTTTGGTATGATGGCCCGGGGACGCGGTTCAACGGCCGTTCCCGGGGAGTTTCATGAACAAATCGGGTATCGACTTTACCGCCATAGACTTTGAAACCGCGAATTACCCAAGGGCGAGCGCCTGCGCGGTGGCCCTGGTGCGGGTTCGGGGCCGGGAAATCGCGGAAACGTGGCATACCCTCATCCGGCCGCCCGAGGGCATGGAGATCCTCCGCTCCTTCACGGCAATCCACGGGATAACCAACGCCCAGGTCGCGGGGGCGCCCACCTTTGACGAAGCCTGGCCCGCCATGCGCGACTTCATGGGGTCGGACGTTCTGGTCGCCCACAACGCGCCCTTCGACCGGGGCGTTTTGCGTGCCTGCCTGGATTTTTACGGACTGGATTTCCCGACCCCGGCCTTCGAGTGCACGGTCGTCGCGTCCCGGCGGGCCTGGCCCTCCCTGGCGAATCACCGGCTCGACACGGTTTCTGCCCACCTCGGCATCGAGCTTAAGCACCACGAGGCCCTGAGCGACGCGATAGCCTGCGCGAGAATTCGGGTCGAGGCGAAGAAACTGGGATTTTAAGGGGGATCGGCCTTACCGGCGAAGGACCATTTTGGGTTTCCTGTTTTCCAGATACAGGCCCCAGTGCTTCTCCGTTTCCAGGGGATCGTCGCCCCCCTTCCAGGGCTCGTCGAAGGCCTCGAAGAGGAAGGCGGTAATGCCCTCTTCCCTGGTCCAGCGGCTCAGCTCCCGGTAATATCGGGCCTGGTTTTCTTCCGATCCGACCCCGTTCGCGTGCTCGCCGGCGCCCTCGGTGACCCGGGAGGGCCAGCCGCATTCGCCGATCACTATGGCCTTTCCGTCGGGAATGGCTTCCCGGACGGTTTCCAGGTTATCTATCGTATATGCAAGGGCCTCGTCGATCGTCTTTCGCTCCCAGACCGGATAGGTATGCATCATCACGAAATCGCAGGTTTCCGCCAGGGCCGCGCCCTCCCGGCTCGACCAGGGCACCCAGTTGTCGGCGGTGCTCACCGGAATTTTCAGCGCGCCCTGGGCTCGTCGGACGTAACGCTCCATGGTTTCCCAGGAAACCCGGTGATCGCTCCAGTCCACGAGTGCCTCGTTCCCCACGTTGATCCCCGCGACTACCTTCGGGAACAGTATCGCCAGCTCGATCGCCCGCTCCAGCTCGCGCTCGTTTTCCCGGCCGTTTTTGGCGAGCTCCGAGGGCGACAGGCCGTCGCTTCCGTAGAGGGAGGCCCACCAGGGACAGGACGGGTTGTTCATTTCCGCGAAAAGCCAGGAACCGACCACGACCTGAAGGCTCAAGCCCCGCTCGGCGATGAGCCGCACGGTTCGCGCCGCGTAGTCGCTCGCCTCGTACATCCGTATCATCGAGAAATTGCGTTCGAGGATCAGGAGATCCTCGAGTATTTCGGCGTCCGAGGGGTGGGGCCCCGTACGCGGGTGTTGCCCCCGTCGGTATCCCGAATAGGATACGGCGTTTCCGAAATGGGCCTGCACGCGAAGGTCCGCGACCCTGCCGGCGAAGTTTGGTCTGTCCATCGGCTTGCCTCCGGGATTCTGGTTTCGCCCAAGCCTAGCACGGCGGTATCCCGGTGTATAGCGCGAGTTTTTCGGTACGGGTGTCTTCTTTCGGTATCCTTTCGGGGGAGAGGGTCACGTATTAACGAAAACGCGCGCTTTTGCTACACTTCGGCCCATGACGATTACGATACACGACGTGGCGCGGGAGGCGGGGGTTTCCATTTCGACCGTTTCCAAGGTGATCCACGGATCGACGAGGATATCCCAACCGACAAAGGACCGCGTCCGCGCCGTAATGGAGCGGCTCGACTTCAGGCCCAACAGCATCGCCCGGGCCTTCGTGCTCCAGAGCAGCGGCACCATCGGCGTGCTTACCGACATGCGCCGGGACTCGGTTACCTTTACCCCCCACGTCTACGAAGTGCTCGCGGGAATCGAGAACGCCCTCCTGGACGCGGGATACCTCCTGTCCCTCTTCCACGTGTCCTCCGCCGAGGATATCCTCGAGCGCATGGACGCGATGACGAGGGCGAAGCGGATCGACGGGTTCATCCTCCACACGTCCCGGCTGACCGATTCGGCCCTCAAGTGGATCCTGGCGAGCGGCATTCCCTTCGTGGAAATAGGTACGGACCGCCGCCTCGCGGAGGGGCAAACCGTCGACGTGGACAACGCCCTCGCGGGGGAGCTCGCCGCCGCGCACCTTTTGGACCTGGGCCGGAAGCGCCCGGTGTTCTTCGCGGGCGGCACCGGCGACGGGATTAGCGCCCGCCGCTACGAGGGAATCCTCGCCTGTTTCAGGAAGCGGGACTTCACGCCGCCGACGGACCATTACTTTCCCGACACCCAGGACCCCGAGAAGGCCTACGCGGCCATGGTACGCCTATTCGCCCACGGGGCGGGCAAAAAGCCCGACGGGGTAATCTGCACCGGAAACTTCACCGCCGAGGGCGCCATGCGCGCGGCGCGAAAGCTCGGGGTCTCGGTCCCCGGGGACGTCGCGTTCGTGGGCTTCGACAATTTTCCCCTCGCGCCCTTTCTCGACCCGCCCTTGAGCGTGGTGAAACTCGATATGTTCAGCCTGGGAATAGAGGCCGCGCGGGTCCTGATGCGGAAGCTCGGCAGGAAGGGCGCCCGCCCCGACGCGGGCCCGATCCCGGAGGAGTCCGCGCTCTTGCCGCCCGAGCTCATAGTCCGGGCGAGCTCGAAGGCCTGAGCGCCGCCGGTCAGGCGCGGTATTCCCAAAGGTCCTGCCGGGCGACGGTCTCGAAGCCGACGGCGAGATAGAAGGGTTGGTCCGAGCCGACGAAGAGCGTTTTGGCCCCCAGGGCGGCGAGACGCCTTGAGCCCTCGTCGACGAGCCGTTCCGCGAGGCCCTTTTTTCGCCACGCCGGGACGGTTCCCAGGGGCTCGAGAATGCCCACACCCGCGATCGGGTCGAACCAGAATCCCGCGAAACAGGCGATGTCCCCGTTTTCGTCCCGGTACGCGAGATCGAGATCCGGTCGATAGGCGTGGGCCCCGAGGAGGGCCTCGAAGGCGGACACGCTGTCGGGAATCGATTCGGGGCGGTCGGCGTAGCCGAAGGCAAGGGCGTGGGCGAGGGCTTTTTTCGCCGGCTCGACCGAGTGTCCCTCGATGAGGGCGAGCCCCTTCGGCAGCGGGTCCCGGGCGGCGCCTCCGCCCAGGGCGAAGGGCAGGGGCCTGGAAGAGAGGGGCTCGTCCCAGTCACCCTTCCGGTAACCCCGCCGCTCCGCCATTGCCGAGGTAAGGCGATCGTTTTGGGGGACGCGGAGGGCGAAGCCCGTTTCGTTTGCCCACCGCGTTTTTACGCAGGCCCGCTCGGCGAAATCGAACATCTCGTCCAGAAGCGGCTCGCCGATCCTTTCCGGTCGGTCGAATTCGAAAAAAACGTCGCCATGCTGTTCTTCCTCGTGGGCCATGGCCGCGATACGGCCGCTCTCGTCCCTCCAAAGGCCTATCCCGGATTCCCATTCCGCCACCGACGCGCGGTGCATGACCCGGCCGACGGTAAAGGTGAAATTCCAGCGGTCGATGAACCAGTTTCTCGGGGTTTCGAAGGCCCCGTAGCTCCCGCCCAGGAAGCGTTCCACCTCGGCAAAGGCCTCGACTCCGTGTCTGTAGGGGGTAAAGTGAAGTTTCATGTTTTTTCTCCGCGTTGTGCCCGCCGGGTTGGGTCGGTCGGCGCGAAAGCCCGGGCCATCCGACGGGTTGCCAGGGGCCGATTACGCCTCGGCGAGAATATCGTTCACGAGATCGTCGATATCGTCCTGCTCGAGGTCCGCCTTCCGCTCGAAGGCGAGCTCCTGGTTCGCGGCGCGCAGTTTCCTGAGAAGGCTGTATATGGTGATGAGGAGAATCTTGTTGCCCGCGGCGGGGTAGGTCCGGATGAAGCTCGCGAGTTCCGGGCGTTCCAGGCGGAACACCGTGACCCGGTCCCGGGCGACCACCGAGGCGGTTCGGTGGATATTCAGGAAAAATCCAGATTCGCCGAAGACCTCGCCGGAGCCGAGGTTGCAAATGAACACGTCCTTCCCGCCCTCTTCCGTGACGTTCACGCTGACGGTCCCCGAGAGGATGCCGTAAAAATGGTGTTCCAGCTCTCCTTCGTGCACGATGGTTTCCTCGCGCTCGAACCGCGCGATCTTGCCTACCCGGACCATTAGGTCGAGTTCCTTGTCGCTCAAATACTTGAAGGTCATTATTTCGCGCACGGCGGCGCGCGTTTCGGGGGTGCTGTCGAGGATCGTCATACCCCTAGTATAGGCCATGGGGGCGTCTTTACAACAAAAATCGCCCGCAAAGCGTCACGGTTCCAGCCGCCATTCAAGCTTGAGGGAGAGGCTCGTCCCCGGCATGGGGTAGCCCTCGAGAAGCTCGTAGGATTCCCCGAAGGCGTTGCGCAATCCCATATCGGCCGAGAAGCCCGCGCCGAGGGGAATGAATGCCCCCGCGTCCAGGGTGAAATACGGGCTCAAGGCGCTCGCGTTCAGGATTCCCGTAAAACGGGAGCCGACGTATTCCCCCGCGAGGCGGAGTCGCGCCGAGGAAACCTCGCGGGATATGCCGAACCGCGCGCGATGGACCGGCGAGTAGGGTAGGTATTTGCCGTCGCCCCAGTCGAGGTCTCCGGTGACGACCCGGGTAAAAAGCCATTCGTAGCGCCCGCTCAGGCGGGTTCCCTTCGCCGGTTCCCAGCCGAGGGAGGCGCCCGCGTCGAAGACGAAGGCTTCCCCGAGGTTTTCGGGACTCCAGACCGAGTTGTCCACGCTCCACTGTACGGCGTTCCGGTACCAGGTTCCCCTGGCCTCCAGGCTTCCGTCCCAACGGGCTTCCCGCCGCCTGAATCGGGCGCCGCCGCCCCATCCGTCCTCCGGCAGGAGGTCCGGGTTCCCCTCGGCGGTGGGATCGCCGGACCACCAGAGGTCGTTGAGAGAGGGAAACCGGTAGGTTCTCCAGGCGGATACCCCCGCCGACGACCCCGAGCCCCAGGCCCAGGCGAGGGCCAGGGACGGTACCGGTACGACGCTGGACCCGTCGCCGGCGATGCCGAGGGAAGGCGTCGCGACGAAGGACGCGGCAGGCCGCCACTCGGCCTTCGCCTCGAGGGTTCCGGAACCCCCGGTCCGTTTCCCCGCGTGATCGGACCGTACCGCATCGCCCCGGGCATCGGCGCCCAGGGCGAAGGATATTTCCCGCGAGGGATACCAGCCGAGTCGGGCCGAGGCGGAAAGGGTGTCCGAGTCGTTGCGGGACATCCCCGTCCCGTCTTGCCAGAGAAGCCGGTACGACGTATGGCCGAGGGAAAGGCCCCCGACGAAGGCGTCCGAGCCAAGGCGCGCCGAATCGACCGTGAGGGATTCAACGGTTCTCCAGTCCCGCTGCTCCCCCCCGGAGGCGGGCGAATCCACCGGACCGGCGACGGTGCGCTCCGCCCCGCGGGCGAGGGCGACGGCCGAAAGGTCCGTCCAGGGCGAGAGGCGCAGGAATAGGGAGGCGTTCATGCCCGCTTCCCCGACCGGGGCGCTTTCGCGAAGCCGCTCCGCGCCGTTTCCGTCGGTCCAGGGAAAACGGTTCATGGACTGCCCCGCGAAGCCACCCACGCGCCAGCCGCTCCCCCCGGTTTCCGACTCGTCCGCGGCATAGCCACGCTCCGCGGAAAAGCGGAGGGTTTGGGAATCCAAGG
Source organism: Spirochaetales bacterium (assembly GCA_003245785.1). Taxonomy (GTDB): domain Bacteria; phylum Spirochaetota; class Spirochaetia; order Treponematales; family Treponemataceae; genus Teretinema. The sequence goes on from QKCE01000221.1 coordinate 8,051, forward strand.
GGCTCGCGAAGGCGGGATCGGGGAATTTGGCGGAAAGATAGGCGAGGTTTTCGGCGGAGGCGGAAAGCCTAAACCCCCCGTCGACCGGGCCGGCGAGGGAAAGGGCCACCGAGCCTCCCGCGAGGCCCCCGCTCCCGGCCCCGGGTCCGAGGATTTCCACGGAATCGAGGGACTCGGGGTCCACGTCTCCGGGGTCGAAGCCGCCGGTCAGGGGCGAATTGAGGGGAACGCCGTTTATGGTGACGCCCACGCGGGCGCCCGAAAACCCGCCGGCGGAGAGGCTTCCCGCCGTACCCCGCCCGCCGTACCCAGAGACGGAGAGTCCCGTTTCGGCCTCGAGGAGTTCCGCGAGGGTTCCCGCGCCCGAGTCGAGGATGCGGTCGCGGCTTACCCTTTCCGCGCTTTGGGCCGGGAGGCGTTCGCCGGTCACGGTCAGGCCGCTATCGTCTTCGAGGGGGAGCCAGTCGGAGAATCCCTCGTCTCCCGGGACGGCGCCGGCGGGCGCGTCGGCTTCCGGGGTCGGTTCCGGGGCGATCTCACGGCTTTCGCCCGGGAGATCCCCGCACCAGGCGGGAAGGACCGGGAAGGTGGCAAGGGCCAAGATGAATGCAAAGGAGAGGCCGGATGCCCGCCCGGAAAAAAGACGCCGGGCGAACAGCCCTCGCGGGGGGCATGATAGGCCGGTTGCCAGCCCGGGTAAGCGAATCATTGTCGGCCGTATTCGCCGAAATACCCGAAATAACCGTTCGCGACGGTGTATTCGGCCTCGGCTTCCGCGGCGGTGGGTAGGCCGTCGTTATCCGCACCGGAGTCCGTGCTGTACGCTACCGCTTGTTCCACCGTGTCCTCCCCGAGGGATTGCCACCGGACCACGACGTACTCGTCAACGGTTTTGAGCCAGGTTCCCCCGTCGACGATCTTCACGGTGAGGGCGCCTTTTTCCCCCCAGAGGTCTGGATCGTTCACCACGGTACCCGAGAAGCTCACGTTCTTTTGGGCGTCGTCGTATTGGGCGAACGAAAGGGTTCCGGATTCCGTCCGGTAAAGGGAAAAGCCGTCGCCGTACCCGGATTTCCAATATCCGGTGAGGGCGGAAGGGGAGTCGTCGGCGAGGGCGCAGCCCGCGACGAGGACGAGTGAGGCGAAGACACCGCAGAGGGTCGCCAGCCGGGACGCATTCCGTGCCGCGGGCCGGCGCGCAAGCGGGGCTGCCGCGGACCCGCCCGAAGCGCCGACGCGCCTGAAGAAATTGATCATTGATCGCTCCTTGGGCCGATGCCTGATCCCCGGCAGGGAGGTGAGCCTACGGAAAAAGGCGGGTCATATCGAATATTCGAGTAACGCGCGATCCCGCGAACCCTTTCCCCGAGGTCCGGCACGGCATGATATAATGGGCCAAAGTCTCCTGGCTCGCGGTTTCGCGACTTTCCGTCGCGGCGGTTCCGTCCCGGCCTTCCCGGACTCGCGTCCAGTGGCCGTCCTTGGGGGGAACCTGACCGATCACAGTTACGGGCTAGCGGCGGATTTTCACCGCGCTTCCTTTGAAACCCACGTCGGGGACTTTACGGAAATCCGAGACTTCCGTCAAGCGAGGGCAGGTTGCGTCCGATAAGGCAATGGGGAATATACCATGACAAGTACGCAGGAACGCATCGCGATAGAAAGGCATCTCAGTTACGTTATCGGGGAGTCCGTGAGCCTCAGGGCCATGGCTTCCCGGCCGCTCGATCCCTCGGCCCTCAAGAAGGCCTATTACCGCCGCGCGAAGGAACTGCATCCCGACCGGGCCTCCTTCCTCGGCCTCGATCCGGCGGTACAAACCGAGCGGTTCAGGATCCTCCAGGCTTCCTGGGAGGCGGTGGTGGCGTCCCTCGATTCGGGGCACCTCGCGCGACTCCTACGGGAACCCATTCCCCCGGGGACCGGCCCCGCGGGCCCGGCGCGTCCTTCCGGTTACGCCAGGGGCGGGCAGGGAACCGAGGGATGCGGTTCCGCCTCCAAGGCTTACCATGCCGCCTCGGCCTACCGCGATTCCGCCCGGGGCGCCCGTCAGGGAGACCAACACGGGAGGGCCCCCCATGGCCCGCATCAGGGGAATGGTTGGCAGGGCGCGAGAGGCCGGCAATCCGGCGCCGGATACGGCCGGCAGGCCGACGCGGACTGGCGTTACGGCCAGGCCGGAACGGGCGGACAGAACGGCCAGGGCAGACAAGACCGCGCGCCCGGACGGAAGGGGGGAATCCTCTACGCCGGCAACGTGCCCGCCTTCGAGCTTCGCTTCGCCGAATGGCTTTATTACACCAGGAAAATCGATTTCGAGACCCTGATCGAGTCCCTCGTCTGGCAGTATACCGTGCGCCCGAAGGTGGGGACCATCGCGGTATCCCTCGACTATCTCGACCGGAACGAGGTAGATTCGGTGCTTACCCGTCGCAGGCCCGGGGAGCGTTTTTGCGATGCCGCGGTCCGCCTCGGTTATCTCGACGAATACGCCCGGGCGGTCGTCATGGGCCGCCAGCGGCTCATGAACCTCCCCATCGGCTCCTTCTTCGAGGACCGGGGTATCCTCTCGCCCGGGGACGCGGAAGCCGTCGTGCGGGACCTGTGGGCCCACAACGCGAAGCACCGCCCGGGCGCTCGCTTCCTCAAGCGCTGATTTTCTGCTAGGATCGGCCCATGGCCAATCCCAAGCTCTTCAGGATAATCGACCACGGGGTCGCCGAATACGACATGATCGAGGAAGGCGACCGCATCCTGATCGGCGCCTCGGGAGGGAAGGATTCCACGGCCCTCGTGGAATATTTCGGCTCGCGCCTCCGGCGCCGGGGCGGACCCCGCTTCGAGGCCGCGGCCCTTCACGTGGCCACCGAGATCGGCTCGCCCCTCGCCCCTGAACTCGTCTCCCGCTTCGAGGAGTGGGGCATTCCCCTCCATACCGTCACGATTTCCGTGCTGGGCCGCCTGAAAAGCGGCAGGAAAATGAATTGCTGGTGGTGTTCCACCCAGAGGCGGACCGAGCTCAACGAGTTCGCCATGCGGGAGGGCTTCAACAAGATCGCCCTGGGCCACCACATGGACGATATCCTCGAAACCCTGCTGATGAACGCCCTCGCGAAAGGGGAGCTCTCGACCATGCCCCCCCGGCTCAAGTACGACAAATACCCGGTCACCATCCTCCGGCCCCTGTGCTTCGCCGATATCCCGACGATCGTGCGGCACGCGACGGAACGGGGCTATATTTCCGCCACCTGCACCTGCACGTATCAGGACAATTCGGGGCGGAAGGACGCGAGGGGAAAGCTGGAGGCGCTGACCGGGGGGAATTACGGGGAGAAACGCAAACTCTTCGAGGCCCTCAGGAACGTGAGGGCTGACTATCTGCCCTGATCGGACGTCGCGGGAGCCCGAGCGGCTTTATCGGCGGCGGGGCGGGTAGGCGCGCGACCCTCAGCGCGCCTCGTCCAGGACGGGCTCGAGCTCGTCGAAGTCCTCTTCCCGGGCGGCGTTTTGCTGGTACTCGAGAAGCGACGCTTCGAGGCTCGCGAAGACCATCTTCACCACCACGATCCCGAACCAGGTTTTCTGGATTATCGAATGCTTTTGCGCGTCGTAGTAGGCTTCGGCCGCTTGCCTCATGCGCGAGACGTACTGCTCGTAGCTGAGGAACGCGGGCTTTTCCTCGTCCACCGTGTCGGCCTTCACGTAATCCAGGTACTGGTCCATGTAGTTCAGAATCCGGTAGAGCGAGATCTTCGCGCCCCCGGTGACCCGCTTCGCGAGGCGGGGCGATATGAAAGCGACGAGCTCTTCCTTGCGGAACAGGACGCCGCGGCGCGAAAGCCGGGCTTCCATGCAGTCGGTCACGTAGCGGTTCCCCCGGTAATAGCGGATGAACTCGAGAATTTGCGATACACCGGTCTCGCCGCAGTCGAGAAGGGCTTCGGCCTGGGAGGCGATGGATTCGGGCAATTCGGGATACACCTGCACGCTGTAGGTCTTGTACGCGGCGTTGCGCTTTTCGTACAGCACCACTTCGCGGTACTTATAGAGGTCGTCCCACTTTATGCGCGCGTAGGAACTGCCCGCCTTTTTAGCCTCTTCCTTGAACAGGGCGAAATACTCGTCCGCGATTCCGTTGGCCTTCAGGAGATCGAAGAATTCCGCGGAAATGCGAAGCCCGCCGATGGGCGCCGTGGCTTCCATCCGCTTGGCGTTTATGACCGGAAGGCCGATGACGTCCCAGTGCTTGGCCCCGTCGGGGCCGAAGTTCCCGATCATGACCTCGCCGATGTTCGCGCCGATCCTGATGCGGATCTGGAAAAAGGCGAAGAGCGTGGAAGCGATGTCGTTCTTGTCGCGAAGGGTCTTGATGATCTCGAAGGAGCTCGCGAGGGCTTCCTTCGCGGCGGCGGAGGCGGTTTCCTCGAGGAAGCGGTCGTCGGCCTGGTTGAAAAGGATGCACACCCGCTGCATGTCGACGCAGGTATAGAAAAGCTCCCGGGCGATGAAGGTCGCGCGCTGCTCCCTCGGGATTTCCCACATCCGCTTGTCGATGATGTCGTCGAAATGGAACATGAGGGCGTCGCCCTCGATTTTGTTCAGGAAGCCCCCGTGGCGGTCCAGGACGATGGAAAAGGCGGTATAGAGGCCGTTCAGGAGAATCTGGTTTTCCTTCGGGCTGAGGTAGCGCGAAAGCCTCGTATAGTCCGCGATATCGATGAAGCCGACCCCGACCATGCCCTCGCTGGAGTGGTCCGGGATCTTTCCGATCGCGTATATCGCCTGGACGAGATGTTTTGGAAGGTAAAATTCCTCGATCGATTGCATGAGGTGGCGGAATTCGTCCCGTTCTGTTTCAATCATTCAAGCTGTCCCCGATTTTTCATGCCATTGTCACATAATTAAGTATGTATTATTTTTCGTAGATTTTCAGGAAATCCTGCTTGATTTTTCTCAATCCCGCGGTGAGGGATACCTTGTAGATATGGGGATTCAGCATGCGGCGGTACGACTTGTCCAGGCGTTCGAGCCCTTCGCGAACCCGGGTGCGGCTTTCCGCCAGGTGCGCGGCTCCGTCGGCGGCGAGGCATCCCTCGCAGGACTTTCCGCCCGAGATCCGCGCCTTGAGGAGGGCTTCCGCCTTCGTCGGGGTAAACGCGAAGCTCATGTGATCGATTGAGGGATGGTAGAAACGCCGTTCGCTTCCGGCCTCGACCGTCTCGCCGTCCAGCGTAACCACGTCGGCCTTGAAGGAGCCGTCGGGGTTATAGAGACGCCACACCTGCTTGACCCCGGGATTCGTGGTCTTGTCGGGATTGTCCGAGAGCTTCATGGTTGGTTCCAGCCCGCCCTTTCCGTCGGGCCGGGCCGCGAGCTTGTACACCCCGGTGAAGGCGGCTTCGTCGCCGCCGGTGACCATGTGGGTGCCCACGCCCCACCAGTCGATGGGCGCGCCGTTCAGCACGAGGGACTCGATGATTTCCTCGGTCAGCTCGTTCGAGACGGTGATGGTCGCGTCGGCAAAGCCCGCCCGGTCGAGTTCCTCCCGGACCGAGGAGCTCAGGTACTGGATGTCCCCCGAATCGAGGCGCACGCCGAAGCTTTTGCCCCGGGCGGCGAGGCGCTTGCCCGCGGATATCGCCGAGCGGATGCCCGACTCCAGGGTGTCGTAGGTATCGATGAGGAAAACCGAACGGTTCGGGTAGAGTTCCGCGTAGGCGTCGAAGGCTTCTTCCTCGGAAGGAAAGGACATGACCCAGGAATGGGCCATGGTGCCCATGACCGGAATGCCGTACCGCTTGCCGGCGAGGGCGTTGCTCGTGCCCGAGGCGCCGCCTATGTAGGCCGCGCGGCTCGCGCTCATGGCGCCGTCCCAGCCCTGGGCGCGGCGGAGGCCGAACTCGAGTACCTTGCCCCGGTTCGAGGCGAGCCATACCCTTGCGGCCTTCGTGGCGATGAGGCTCTGGAAGTTCACGATGTTCAGGAGCATACCCTCGATGATGATGGCCTCGATGACCGGGGCGTGCACCCGGATCAGGGGCTCGTTCGGGAACACTATGGTGCCCTCGTCCATGGCCCACAGGTCCCCGGTGAAGCGGAAGGTCGCGAGGTAGTCGAGAAAGCCTTTCTCGAACTGGCCGAGGCCCGCGAGCCAGGCGATGTCCTCTTCGGAGAAGCGGAAGTCGACGATGGCCTCGACGAGGGGCGCGAGGCCCGCGAAGACGGAATAGCCGCCGCCGAAGGGATTCCGGCGGAAGAACATGTCGAATACCGAGGTTTCGTTGGTGCCCCGCTTCCAATATCCCTGGGCCATGGTGAGTTCGTAAAAATCGGTGAACAAGGCGCTGGTGGTCATCTTTGCCCTCCTTGGGTTCATTGCCTGATCGTCGAGCCGGTCGCGGTCTTTACCACCTCGATCAGGTTCGGTATGCGGTTCCGGAGCTCTCCCACGTGGGAAATGAGCCCCACGGTGCGGGTGCCCCGTATCTCGTCCAATATCGTGATGGCCCGCTCGAGGCTCGCCTCGTCCAGGGAGCCGAAGCCCTCGTCGATGAATACGGCGTCGAGCTGGATTCCCCCCGCGCGGGACTGGATGGAGTCGGCGAGGCCCAGGGCGAGGCTGATGGAGGCCATGAAGGTCTCCCCTCCCGAGAGGGTCCCCGCGGGGCGGGCGCGGCCGGTCCAGGCGTCGAGGATTTCCAGCTCGAGTCCCGCCTTGGCGTTTCCGGTCCGGTAATTGTCGTTCACCCGAATTCGGTAACGCCCGTCGCTCATTCGGTCCAGCCGGAGGTTCGCGTAGGCGGTCACCTCCTCGAGGTACCGGCCGAGCACCCAGGCGTCGAAGGGAACGTTCTGGGGATTCGAACCGTTCAGGTCCTTATTGAGCCGGTCGTACCGGAGGTGTTCCTCCGACCGTTCCTTTCTTTCCGCTTCCAGGGCGGCCCAGCGGGTTTCCAGGCCCTGCTGACCCGCGAGGAGCCGGTTCGCGTCCTCGAGTTCGGCGTCCCGCGAGGCGATTTCGGCTTCCAGGGCCGCCGCCGCTTCCTCGACCGAAGCGGGGTCCGGCCCCTTCCAGAGCGCGAGCTCCGTTTCGAGCCGGGCAAGGACGCTTTCCGTTTCGGCGAGGGCGCGCTTCCAGGCTTCTATCCGGCCTTCCGCCTCCCGGACGAAGGCTTCCGGCCGGACCGCGGCGAGGGCCGCTTCTGGGCCGGGGAAGCCCCCGGCGAGGCAGTCGGCGGCGAGGGCCTTCCCGGAGGAGGCGATCGCGGCCTCGAGTTCGGCGGCCGCGGCGGCGAGGGTCTCTGCCTTCGCCGCAAGGGCGGCCTTTTTCTTGCCCAGGGCCTCGGAGTTTTTCCGGTGGGCCTCTATTTTGGCGTCCAGCTCCAGGATGGACGCCTCGCATTTTTCGAGGGCGTCCTCCGCGTCCGAGGGGTCCGGGGCGGCGTTCTCGTCCCCGGTTCCGGGGGGGAAGGCCTCGAGGTACCGCTCCATGCGGTGGCGCACCGTGGTTTCCCGTTCGGCGGTTTCCTTCTCGGCGGCGGCGAGGAGCGCCCTGAGGCTTTCGGTTTTCTCCGCGAGGGGCGCCTGCCTGGAGGAGAGGGCCCGCTGCTCGTTCATGGCGCGCTGGGCGTCGCTCAGGGCCGTAACGGCGAGCTGCATGCGTTCCGAGGCCTCGCGAAGGCTCTCGGCGGATTCTTCCGGCGTCGGGATCTCTTCCCGGCGGAGGCAGCCTTCCTCGCCGAAGGCCTCGAGGCAATAGCGGGCGATGCCCCGCTCGACGGTCTCCTCCGCGGCGCTACGGCGCTCCGTGGCCTTGAACCAGGCTTCCGAGCGGGTTTTCTTCTCCTGTTGGAGTCGTTCCAGTCCTCGCCGGGCGGAAGCGAGGCGTTCGTCGAGATCGAAGCGGTCGAGGGCGGGCCGTGCCGCGGGGGCCGGGTGCTCGAGGGAGCCGCAGACCGGGCAGGGCTTGCCGGGCTCGAGGGCCCGCGCGAGGTCGGCGGCGGTACCCGCCGAGGCCGCCCGTTCCGACTCGGCTTCCAGGTCCCTAATGCCCGCTTCGGCGATTTCCAGGTCCCGGTCCGCGGTTTCGAGGGCTTTCCGGGCCGACTCGGCGGCCAGGCCGTGGGCGTCGAGGGCGCGCTTCTCGTTCGCGTAATCCTCGGCGAGCTGCTTGAGCCGCTTCGCCCGATCGAGTTCGGCTTGGGCCGAGTCCTTCGCGGCGGCGCGCGGTTCGTATTCGGCGATTCGGGGCGCGAGGGCTTCGATGGTTTCGGCGATGCGGCGGGCCTCCGCCTTCAGGGCTTCGAGTTCCCGGGCGGCGCCGTCGCGGCGGGCCCGGCTTTCCTCCAGGGCGGCCCGCTCGCCCTCGTACTGGCGGGCGATG
>QKCE01000136.1 GCA_003245785.1 Spirochaetales bacterium
AGATGCGCATGGTCATCACGAACAAGGCGGGCCAGTCCCGCACCCGCGAGATCGACGCGTGGACGGCGTACGAAGAAGGCGTCTACAACAAGCAGATGATGGTGTTCACCGCCCCCGCGGACGTGCGCGACACCCGCTTCCTCACGATTGACTGGAAGGACGCCGCGAAGGCCGACGAGCAGGCGATTTATATACCGGCCCTCCGCAAGGTCCGCACGATCGGGGCCTCCGGCGGCGATTCGAAGACGGGGGCCTTCCTGGGCTCCGACTTCAGCTACGCGGACATCGGGAACCTGGACCGCGCCGACTTTACGGTTCGCCTCCTCGGGGAGGAAACGGTGGACGGCGCCAAGTGCTGGAAAATCGAGTACGTCGCCACCGGCGACGCGACCGTCGAAAAGTACGGATACGGGAAGGTCATCCGCTGGATAGCCCAGGAGAACCATACCTCGCGCCGGAGCGAATTTTACGATCGCTCCCTCAAGGCCGTGAAGCGGCTCGAAATCACGGGCACCGCGCTGGTGGACGGAAAATACTGGCAGTTCGGGAAAATGCAGATGTTCAACCTCGAGTCGGGGGGCAACACGGTATGGGAATTCACCGAGAGCAAAAACCTGGCCCAGGCGGACGATAAGTACTTCACCCTGCGGTTCCTGGAGCGCGGCAGATGAGCGGCCCGAGGCAAAAAGCGCGCAAGGGCGCGCGCTCCGCCCTCGCCGGGGCGGCTCTCATTCTGGCCGCGAACCTTCCTGCGGCGGGGCTTACCCCTTCCGGTTACGTTACGGGTTCCCTCTGGGTCACCCCGAAGGCGGACGATACGGTATCGACGGCGGGGCTTCGCGGGCTCGCGGCGCTTTCCGGTTACGCCGGCGAGAACGCGGACTATAAATTCGCGCTGGAATACGCCCTGAACGGGGCGGGGCTCGCCGACGCGGGGCCCATGAGCCACGAATGGTACGCGCCCGCCGCCCTTGGCGCCGAGGTCGCGGAACGGGCAAGCCTGGACCTGGCGCTCAAGGAGGCATGGGTCGCCTTTTACGTCGGCGATTTCGACCTCACCGTCGGCCAGCAAATCGTCACCTGGGGACAGGCGGACGGCACTAACCCCACGGATAACGCGAACGCCCGGTACGTGGGGACCCGCGACGTCACCGCCGCGGACGAAAGGAAGATCGCCGCCCCCATGCTGAACGGGCTGTGGCACCTGCCCTCGGGTATCGGGACCGTGCAAGGGCTTTTCATGCCCCTCTCGGCGGGGAACCGAATGCCCGACATGGGCGACTTCATTACGGTGGAAGACGCGGATTTCGCGCCCGAGAATTTCGAAGGTGGCCTGCGGGGGCTTTTCTACTTCGGGAACGCGAGCGTCTCGGCGAGCTGGCTGACGATCCTGGACCGTTATCCCTCCGACGTGACGGAATGGAAAAGCGTACAGGTTTCCGCCTTTCCCCCGCCCGGCGTATACGTGGACATGCCCGCCGTCCTCGGCCGCACGAGGCGGCAGGTTTTCGGGCTCGACGCGGCGACCTTCCTCGGCCCTTACGACCTTCGGGCCGAGGGCGCTTACGTCCTGACGGAGGACCTCGCCGGCGACGATCCGTACAAACGGAACCCGTACCTGACCGGGGTAGTCCAGGGTAGCAGGACTTTTATCGACGGCAAGCTTAGCCTCGCCCTTTCATGGGCGCCCACCTGGATACAGAATTTCGAAGAGGTCCCGGAGGAGAGCCTCGGCACCCCCGCGGCCCAGCTCTTCGCGGGGCAGGGGTTCGGTTTCGAGCAGATGGTCGCGCTTCGGGCCCAGGCAAAACTGCTCGGCGAAACCCTCCAGCCCGAGGCGATGTTCATGGCAGCCCTCGCCGCGCGGGATTGGCTCGGCACGGTCGGGATCGGTTACAACGTCGCCGACGGCTGGAACCTCAAGGCGGGCGCGAACCTCCACGGATCTTTCCGCCCGGGGGATGACCCGCTCCGCCAGCTCGGGGTCTTCGGGAACGACTCTGCCCTGGATTCCGATTCGGTGTATATAGAACTCCGCTTCGACTATTGAACGCGAATCCCGGGACCGCCCGGTTTCCGGGATTCGCCCCGATCGGCATACCCGGTCGCCTCCGACCGGGCGCCGCGAAATGCTATCAGCTTTTCCGCGCCAGGCTCGCCCGTTCCAGCAAGCCCTCGCAATAGAGGGTCACGCGGTTGCGGCCGCCCTGCTTCGAGCGGTAGAGCGCGCGGTCGGCGTCGTCGAGAAGGTTCAGCGAGGAGTGGGTACCGGCGGCCTTGACCATCCGGGCGCCGACGCTCACGGTGACCGAGACGTCGCCGCTTCCGTCGGGGGCGGGAATGCGGATGTCGGCTATCGCCTCGCGGATCCGTTCGGCAACCTGCCGGAGGGTTGCGCCGTCGCAGTCCGCGACCAGTACCGTGAACTCCTCCCCGCCGAACCGGGCGGCGCAATCCTCGTCGCGAATCAGCCTCCTGAGCCGTTCGCCTATGGCGACCAGCGCCTCGTCGCCGGTTACGTGTCCCCAGGTATCGTTGAAGGGCTTGAAGTGGTCCACGTCCAGCATCAGTATTCCGGCGGTTCCGCCGTGCCTGCGTATCCGCGCGAGGACCTCGTCGATCCGGCGCACGAAATAGTCGTGGGTGAAGAGCCCCGTCTTCGGGTCGGTGATCGAGCTTTCGTAGTGCAGCCCGTTCTGGACGCTCACCGAAAGGAAGCGGATCATGCGGTCCACGTATTTTTTCTCGAGCTCGGTGTAGCGGGCACCCACGATTTTCTTTCCCAAAATGACGATGCCGTAAAGCCCTCCGATGCCGAACATCGGGAAAATTACCTCGGGCCTGAAGGCGAGGAAGTCTTCCCCGAAAACCTCCGTCCCGAGTTCCGCCGCGAGCTCGTCGAAGTCGGCGAGTCCGGGATTATGGTTGAAGCGCTGGCGAAGGATTTCCCAATACAGCCGCGGGATGGCCTCGTCGCTTTCCTTGAGGTTTCGGTAGCAATAATTGCGGATATTCCTGCCCCGGGGCGGCTTTACGATAAAGCCGAGAAATTCCGGGATGAAGTGGTCGAGTATCTTGGCGATGAAAAAATCGAGCATCGAATTGACGTCGGTGTAGGCCAGGAGCAGGGCGGCGTCGTTGATAATCCTCTCGAGCTCGCGGTTTTCGAGCCGAAGCTCGCTGAGCGCGTCCAATGCGCCGGATCTTTCGAGTTGGTTGAATTGTGTAAGAATATCGGCGGAACCGGACATGTCCAAATTGTACGGCTTTTTTCCGGAAAAGTCACCCAACCGGGGCAAAGGAGCCTATACTTGAGACATGAAGGCGAAGGGTATCGAATTATACGGTTTTCTCCTTCCCCATCCCCCGGTGCTCGTGCCCCCGGTGGGGGCCGGGCGCGAACGCGAGGCCGCCGCCACCTGCCGCGCGATGGAGGAGGCGGCTACGCGCATCGCGGGCTTCGCCCCCGAAACTGTCGTCGTCATTTCCCCCCACGCGCCCCTGTACCGGGATTACGTGTTCGTGTACGACCGCGATCCCCTCGCGGGTTCCTTCGCCCACTTCGGCGCCCCGGAAGCCGCGCGTTCGTTCCGCCAGGATACCCCCTTCGTGACCGCCCTCCTTGAAAACCTGAAGGCCCGCGGCCTTCCCGCGGGAAGCGAGGCTTCCCATGAGGGCCGGGTCCTCGATCACGGGGCGCTCGTTCCCCTCTGGTTCGTCGCGGCCGCCCGGCCCGATTTTTCGCTCGTGGTCCTTTCCCAGTCCGCCCTTCCCGAAACCGATATTCTCGCGGCGGGGGAATGCGTCGCCGAAACCGCCAGGGCCCTCGGCCGAAGGACCGTCATCGTAGCCAGCGGCGACATGTCCCACCGGGTGAACCGGGAGAGCCCCTACGGCATGCGGCCGGAAGGCGCCGTTTTCGACAAGGCGATATGCGACGCCATGGCGGCCTCGGATCCCGCGTCGGTCCGGTCGATCGACCCGGGGGTCCGCGAAGCGGCTGCGGAATGCGGCTACCGGTCCATAGTGATGCTGGACGGGGCGATGCCCGGCGCCCGGACAGAACTACTCTCCTACGAGGCTCCCTTCGGAATCGGGTATTGCGTGGCGGAATTCCGCCAGGGGGCGGAAGGATGAGCGGGACGGGCCATTCCGTACCCGTGCGCATCGCGCGGCAGGTAGTGGAAACCTTCGTGAAGACCGGCCGGATTCCCTCGGTCTCCGAGGTCCCGGAATTTTCCGTTCCCGGATCGGCAGAAAACCGGGCCGCCTGCTTCGTCTCGCTCCACCGGGCAGGGGACCTTCGCGGGTGCATCGGGACGATACTGCCCACCATGTCGAGCGTTACCGCCGAAATCGTGCGGAACGCCGTGAGCGCCTGCTCCGAGGATCCCCGCTTCGATCCCGTGGAATGCGGGGAACTGGCGGACCTCGAAATAAGCGTGGACATTCTCGGCGCGCCGGAGCCCGTGTCGGGCCCGGGTCAGCTCGACCCGAAAAAATACGGCGTGATCGTGACCTCTGGCTTCAGGCGGGGCCTCCTTCTCCCGGACCTCGAAGGCGTCGACACGGTGACGAAACAGCTCGCGATCGCCTGCCGGAAGGGCGGGATCGGGTCCGAGGAACGCTTCGACTTGCAGCGCTTTACCGTGACGAGGTATCATTGACATGCGCGAGGCCATGTATTGGGAGCCCTTCCCCGGCGCGAAGGGCCGCGCCTCGGCGAAAGCCGGCCCGGGTAATGCCGTTCGCTGCCTTCTTTGCCCCCACGCTTGCGTGATCGCCGACGGCGCCAGGGGAAAATGCCACGCCCGCCTGAACGCGGGCGGCACGCTCTACGCCGAAACCTGGGGGGCGGTACCGGCCCTTTCCCTCGACCCCATCGAGAAAAAGCCCTTCGCGCGCTTCCACCCCGGCTCGTGGATCCTTTCCGCCGGGAGTTACGGCTGCAACCTTTCGTGCCTATTCTGCCAGAACTACGGCATTTCCCAGCGCGGGGTCGATCCCTTCGCCCATCATGACGCGGCGCGTCCGGCGACGCGGCACGAGCGCGATTCACGCAGGGTCGAGCCCGGCGACCTGGTGAACGAGGCCCTCGCCCTCAGGGAAGAGGGAAACGTCGGCATCGCCTTTACCTACAACGAGCCCTTCGTGGGCTACGAATACGTGTGGGACGCCGCCCGGCTCGCCAAGGACGCGGGGCTCCTGGTCGCCCTCGTGACGAACGGCTACGTGAACCCGGAACCCCTCGACCGGCTACTTCCCTACGTGGACGCCATGAACGTCGACGTGAAGGCCTTCACCGAGGGCTTTTACAAAGAGCTCTGCGGGGCCTCGCTCGAGCCGGTGCTCGATACCGTCCGCGCCGCCGCGGGAAGCTGTCACGTGGAACTCACGACCCTGGTGATTCCGGGGGAAAACTCCGGCGTCGGGGAAATCGCGCGACTCGCCGAATGGGTCGCCTCGCTAAACCCGGGCATCCCGCTTCACCTCAACCGCCACCATCCCGAATACCTCATGCCGAATCCCCCTCCCATCGACCGCGAGTCCCTGTACCGCCTCGCCGACGAGGCCCGGAAATTCCTTTCCCACGTCTACGTGGGGAATATCTGACTGTTTTCGGATTGTGGCGCCTTCCGATAGGGGGTATACTGTGCCCATGCAGGACGACACCATAAATACGGAGAGCAAGATCGGCCAGCGGCTCGACTCGATCGTCAAGAAAGAACAGGTTTCCTACCTCATGTTCGAGACCGGGCGAATCCCGATGGTCAGCAAGATCACGATCGGGCGGGCGACGGACAACGACGTCGTGATCGACAACAAGCTCGCGAGCCGACACCACGCGGTGATCCAGAAGATCAAGAACGACTACTACATCAAGGATCTCGACAGCACCAACGGGACCTTCCTCAACGGGGAGCCCATCCCGAAGGACAAGTACGTCAAGCTCGGCCACCAGGACACCCTGTCCATCGGCAAAACCAACCTGACTATCGGGTAATGGCGGAAGAACTTTCCCTCAGGGACGAGATCGTCTCCATAGCCTCGAGCGAAAGCCTCCCCGAGCCGGGGAAGCTCCTCTCTTACGTGTCCGCGGCCTCGGAAGCCCTCAGCGGCGTCGCCGCCGAAACGAGGCCCCGTTCGCCCAAGGGCAGGCCCGGCGGGCTTTTCGAACTTCCCCGAGACAGGCCGACCCTGGTAGTCCCCGACCTTCACGCCCGGACCGGCTTTCTCCTAGACATCCTCGGCGGCTCCTGGTGCGCCGGTCTTCCGACCCTCGAAGCCCTCGAGAAGGACCTGGTCTCGATCCTCTTCCTCGGCGACGGCTTTCACTCCGAGCGGAACGGCTTCGACCGCTGGCTCGCCGCCTGGGTGGATTACCGGGCGGGCCAGCCCCGGGGGCAGGCAATGCGGGCCGAAATGCGGGATTCCCTCGCCCTCATGGAAATCGTGATGCTGCTCGTCTCGCGCTTTCCCCGGGCGGTTACATTCCTCAAGGGAAATCACGAGAACGTGCTCAACGAGGAAGGGGAGGGCAACCACCCCTTCCGAAAGTACGCCGATGAGGGCCAGATGGTCCTGGATTTTTTCATCGCCGAGTACGGGATTGCCGCGCTCACGGCTTACGCGGATTTCGAGAAGCTCCTGCCCCTGGTCGCCCGGGGGCCCCGGTTCATCGCGTCCCACGCGGAGCCCCTCAGGGCTTACGGAGTCTCCGAGATCGTCGCCGCGCCGGGAAACCACGAAATCGTCGAGGGGCTTACCTGGACGGGGAACGACGAAAGCGCCGAGGGGAGCGTGGAAGCGATGCTCGGGGAATTCCTTCCCGGAGTGGAAGGCTCCGCCTACTTCGGCGGGCACCGGGTAATCGAGGGCGGGTATCGCGCGCGGGCCGGCGGGCGATACTTCCAGCTCCACGATCCGATAGCCAGGTCGGTCGCCTGCGTGCCGGCGGACCGGCCCTTTAATCCCGAAACCGACGTGAGGAGCGTGAAGTGAGCGGCAGCGTACCGGAGAAAATCGGCAAATACCCCATCGAATCCCTCGTCGCCAAGGGTGGGATGGGGGCGGTGTACAAGGCGGTGCATCCCGAGCTCAAGCGGCCGGTAATAATAAAAAAACTGACGATCCGCGGGAACGCGGCGATCAACGAGCGCTTTACCCGGGAGGCGAGAATCCTCCTCGACCTCCAGCACCCGCATATCGTGCACCTCTTCGATTACTTCCTCGAGTCGGGATCCCGTTACCTGGTCCTCGAGTTCGTCGACGGCCTGTCCCTGGACCGGCTGCTCCGCAGGAAAAAGCGCTTCTCCGGGCCCATGGCCCTCCTCGTGCTTTTGGAAACCTGCGTGGCCCTCAAGTTCGCCCACGACCACGGCATAATCCACCGGGACGTAAAGCCCGGCAACATCCTCATTTCCCGGAAAGGCTCGGTCAAGCTCGCCGATTTCGGCATCGCCTCGGACGGCCAGGGCGCCGGGGAGGACGATCGCGCCGCGACCGTTGCCGGAACGAAGCGCGCGGGAAAGGGCGACGGGCCCGGGGGGGCCAAGGCCGGGACGGAGCTAACCGTCGCGGGGGCCGTGCTCGGCACGCCTTCCTATATGCCGCCTGAGCAGTTCGCCGACTCGAGCGCGGTCGACGCCCGGGCGGACATTTACGCGGCGGGCGTGATGCTGTACGAAATGCTCACGGGACAGAAACCCTTTCCCGGAGGGAACACTCCGGAAACCCGTGAGGCGATCCGGAAGGGGAAATACCCCCCGGTCCGGTCCCTCGCCCCCGACGCCCCGGCCCTGGCGGTACGCCTGGTACGCAAGATGATGAGGCCGAACCCGAAAAAGCGGTATTCCGACCTCGGTCCCGTCATCAAGGCGATTACCCGGTATCTCAAGCGGTTCCCCGTCAGGGACATACGTTTCGCGATGGTCCAGAACATGCTGACCTCGAAAACCGCCGAGCCCCCCTTCCAGCCGGTACGGCGCCCCTTTCTCGTCGCCCTGGTAGCCCTGGTCGGCGCCCTCGCGCTCGCCGGAGCCTCGACCTTCGCGTGGAACGAGGGCCTGATTCACCGCTTCCTGCTCCGTCCCTGGTACGCCCCGGTCAACCTGCGGGTGGAATTGCCCTCCTACGTCGCCGACTCGGTATACGGCTCCGACGACCTGCAGTTCCGCGCCTTTTTCTTCCGCGACGACGGCGGCGAAATCCCCGAGGTGCCGGGAACCCGGCGGGTCCTCGAGCCCGTGGGATCCGCAGACGACGCCCCCTCGCAGTCCTTCGCGGGAACGCCTTCGGTGGAATGCCGGACCGTCTGGCTTCGCCCGGGGGCCTACCGGCTGAAACTGGTGGCGGGACCGCGCATTTGGTGGGAATCCTTCAGTCTGGATCGGGCCGGGCGCGACCTGTCCCCCCGTTTCGGCGCCGCCACTGCCAGGTCCCTTTCCGTCAGGACCGCCGCCTTCGACGCTGCCACCGGGAGGGAGCTTCCCTCTTCCTCATTCTACGTAATGTCCGGCGGCGCGTGGCTTCCCCTTTCGCGGGTAGAACCGAAGAGCCTCCGCACCGGCACGGTCCAGAAATTCCGGGTAACCTGCGAGGGATACCAGAGCATGGAATGGTCCCTTCGAATCGGCTGGTACCAGGACGAGCTGGTGCTCGACGCGGGACTTGAAGCCCTGCGGTAATCCCGTTTTTGTAAGCCCTCCGGGCGTGATCGGTGCGTGCGTATCCGCGTTCCCCGTCGTTCCTGGGTCTGGTTTTCACCGTGCCCTCCCTCGGGCGAGACGGGCGGCAAGGGTGTGCCCATTTCAGGAAAGTGCGGTCCTTTCGGATAAGTTCCAATACCTCCATAATTTTTCAATCGTACTTCGATCGGGAACATTGACCGATCACGAGTACCGGGGGGATAATTCTCTCAAGTAGGTACAAGGGGTGTACAAACCCCTTGACCGATACGAGAGGAGGAGAAGAAAGATGCTGAAAGGGTTGCGAAAAATGGGAATCGCGAGGCTCGCGGCGATAGGCACGGCCGCCTTGATCGCTTCGTTATCGCTCGTCGGTTGTTCCGTCGGACTCGACGGAATTTCGGCCACGAAGGCCGTTTCGAATCCCGCGTCGTCCCGGGCGGTCGCGAGTCAATCCGGAAAGAGGGTCGTGGGTTATTTCTGCGAGTGGGGCATTTACGCGGCCCACGACAGCTACTACGTCACCTCCATTCCCTTCGATAAATTGACGCACATCAATTACGCCTTCGTCGGTCTCAATCCGACCACCCTCGCGGTCGAGGTTTACGACCCCTGGGCCTCCCTCGAGATCGTCTATCCCGGCGAAGCCTGGGACACCCAGTACAAGGGTAACCTCGGCATGCTCCGCAAGATGAAGCTCCAGTACCCGAACGTGAAGGTGCTCATCTCCGTGGGCGGCTGGACCAAGAGCCACGGCTTCCACGCAGCCGCGGCCACCGCCTCGAGCCGCGCCACCGCCGCCGCCAACCTCGTGGCCTTCATGAAGCAGTACGGCCTGGACGGCGTCGATATCGACTGGGAATATCCCGGAGTGGACCGACCCGCGGACCCGAATGATCAATACGACAAGGGCGCTCCCGGCGGTCCCGAGGATACGGTCAATTTCAACCTCTTCCTCAAGGCGATCCGCGACGCCCTCAATACCCAGGGCGCCGCCGACGGCAAGTACTACGAGCTGACCGCCGCTATCGGCGTGGGCTACGACAAGATCGCCGTTACCCAGCCCGCGGTGTACAGTCAGTACCTCGACGCCCTGAACCTCATGACCTACGACATGCACGGCGGCTTCGAGACCGTAATCGGGCATCAAGCCCCGCTTTACGCGAACCCCAACGACACCCACGAGACCCTCGTGAACGAGCGGTACAATATCGACTGGGCCGTGAACGAGTTCCTCCGCCTCGGCGTTCCGTCCTCCAAGATCGTGCTCGGGCTTCCCTTCTACAGCCGCGGCTGGAACAACGTGTCCGGCGGCTGGGACGTGGACGGTAACGGCACCCCCGACGGCATGTTCGGCACCGGTTCCGGATCCCTCGCCGGCAAGTGGGGCGTGGGGGGGCAGAGCCCGTACTTTACCGTGAAGGCCCTTGCCACCCAGGCCGGATGGGAAAAGTTCCGCGACCCCATCTCCATGGTGCCCTGGCTCTTCAATCGCGCTACCAAGGAACTCTACACCTACGACGACGCGACCTCGATCGCCACCAAGTGCAACTACGTGAACTCCAAGGGACTCGGCGGCGCCATGTACTGGGAACTCGACGGCGACGACTGGAAGAACGGGTATGACCTCGTGAACATCGTGGCCGACAAGATCCTCAACGGCTCCAGTTCCGATACGACCGCACCCTCGGCGCCGACCAACCTCGCCGCGCCCTCGGTGACCCAGTCTACCGTAAGCCTTTCCTGGACCGCCAGCACCGACAACGTCGGCGTGGCGGGTTACACCGTGTCCTGGTCCGGCGGTTCCTCGAACGTGACCGGAACCTCCGCCACGGTGACCGGCCTTTCCGCCTCAACGAGCTATACCTTCTCGGTGACCGCCTACGACGCCGCGGGGAACAAGAGCTCCGCCGCCGCGGTGACCGCGAAGACTTCCGCCGCCGTCGTCGATACCGCGGCTCCTTCCGTACCCGCCGGGCTCGCCCTGGTGTCCGCAGGAACCACGTCCCTCTCCGTTTCCTGGACCGCTTCCACGGACAACGTGGGCGTAGCGGGCTATGAGTTGCTAGTCGGCGGCGTCGTGAAAGCGACCGTTTCCGGCACGGCCGCGAGCCTTACCGGCCTTTCCTCCGGCACCGCCTATTCCGTGTCGGTCCGGGCTTACGACGCCGCGGGAAACAAGAGCGCGGCTTCTGCCGCGGTCTCCATGAGCACCACCGCCGTGGTGGACAACGGTCCCGCCACGGGCGTTCCGGGCACACCCTCGCTCCAGCAGACCACCTGGAACGGCGAAGCGACCTTCGGCCTCAAGATGGACATGTGGTGGGGCAACAACGGCACCCTCTACGAGCTCCTCGAAAACGGCGCCGTCGTGTATTCCAAGACCCTCACCGACGCGAGCCCCGCCGCCCAGAGCGTGACGGTCACGATGACGGACAAGGCGAACGGCACCTACCAATACGTTGCCAGGCTCACCAACCGCTTCGGTTCCACGAGCTCCGGCGTCCTCAATTATACCGTGACCAAGGGCTCGACCGGAAATACCACTACGGACACCACCGCTCCCTCCGCACCCACGGGACTTGCCGCCTCGGGCGTCACCTCTTCCGGCGCGACGGTCACATGGACCGCCAGCACGGATAACGTGGGCGTTACCGGCTACGACGTGAGCTGGACCGGCGGCAGCGCCTCGGTGACCGGTACCTCCTGCGCGATCTCCGGGCTCTCCGCCTCCACGGGCTATACCGTGACGGTCAAGGCGAAGGACGCCGCGGGCAACGTGAGTTCCGCCGCCTCCGTAACCTTCACCACGGGCACTTCCGGCAACACCGGCGGGTCCGAATGGGTACTGAACGGAAGCTATACGGCGGGACAGGTCGTGACCTATCAGGGCGCGTCCTACAAGTGCCTCGTGACCCACGTGGCCTATTCCGAAACCTGGAATCCCGCCGCGGCGCCGGCCCTCTGGCAGGCTTTGTAACGGGCACCATCCCTTTCCCGGCTCCGCGTTCCGATTCCGGAACGCGGCCGGGATGCCTTGAGTCTCCCCTTGGGGAGGCTTTTATTTAAGGACCGAACCATGAAAAATACGCTTCGAAGGAATTTCCGAACCCGGTTTGCCGGTATCGCCCTCGCCCTCGCGGGCCTGGCGATCCTGGCGCTGGGAGTATCCTGCGTGAACCCCCTGGAAGCCGAACGCGGCGCGGGGACCGCTACGGCCCGCGCGGTCGCGACCGAATGGACCGCGGGAACCTATTACGCCCAGGGCGCCGTCGTGAGCTACGGCGGGAGCCTTTGGACCTGCCGCCAGCCCCACACGGCCCTCGTCGGCTGGGAGCCGCCGAACGTGCCGGCGCTTTGGCTTCAGGGCGGTACCGCCGACCCCGTGGCGCCCGAAACCCCCTCGTCCCTGAGCGCCCGCAGCGCCTCGACGACCTCGGTGACCGTCAGCTGGTCTTCCGTTACCGGCGCGGATTCTTACGACCTCGAGGCCGACGGGACCGTGATTTCCCTGACGGCCACCCAATATACCCATTCGGGCCTGGCGACGGGCTCGACCCATTCCTACCGGGTCCGGGCGGCGAATTCCGTCGGGAAGAGCGCCTGGAGCGCCGCGTTGACCACCACGGTAACCGAGCCGGTCGTTACGAATTTGCCTGCGCACATCCTCACCGGCTACTGGCAGAACTTCAATAACGGCGCCCAGGTGCTCCGCATTTCCGAGGTGCCCGCGGAATACAACCTGATCTGCGTGTCCTTCGCCGACGCCACGGCCACCCCCGGCGCCGTGGCCTTCAACCTGGACCCCTCCCTCGGCTTCTCCAAGGCGACTTTCATCGCGGACATCGCGGCCGTTAAGGCCCGGGGCCAGCACGTCATCGTCTCGGTAGGCGGGCAGAACGGGACCATCAGCGTGGCGGACCCAACGAGCGCGAACAACTTCGCCAACAGCGTCATTTCCCTCATGAACGAATACGGTTTCGAGGGCGTGGATATCGACCTCGAGAACGGCGTGAACTCGACGTACATGGCCCAGGCCCTGCGGAAACTCCCCGCCGGTTCCATCATCACCATGGCCCCCGAGACGATCGGAATGCAGTCCTCGGGCGCCGAATACTTCAAGCTCGCCCTCAACATCTCCGACATTCTCACCGTGTGCAACATGCAGTACTACAACTCCGGCACCATGCTCGGCGAGGACGGGAAGGTCTACGCCCAGGGCGGGGTGGATTTCCTGACGGCCCTCGCGGCGATCCAGCTCGAGCACGGGCTGCGGCCCGACCAGGTGGGCTTGGGCCTTCCCGCGTCTACCCGGGGCGCTTCCTCGGGTTACGTCGATCCCTCGATCGTCATCCAGGCGCTGGATACCCTGGCTTACGGTACCAGGAACGGCAACTACGTACCCCCGAATACCTACCCGGATATCCGCGGCGTAATGACCTGGTCCATCAACTGGGACGCGACCAACGGCTGGGCCTTCTCCAAGGCAATCGGCGCGAAACTCGCCGCCATGAACGGCACGACGACGGTCGACACCCAGGCGCCCACCGCGCCGACGAACTTCGCGGCCACCGCGGCGACCTCGACCTCGATCACGGTCGGCTGGTCGGCGAGCAGCGACAACGTGGGCGTCACCGCCTATGAAGTAAGTTGGACGGGCGGGGCGGGGGCGGGGAACGCCACGGTCACCGGTACCTCGGTTACCGCGAACGGCCTCGCCGCGAACACGACCTATTCCTTCGCGGTGAAGGCGCGGGACGCCGCGGGCAACGCGAGCGCGGCCGCCGCCTTGAGCGCGGCGACGGTCGCTGCCTCCGATACCCAGGCACCGACTGCGCCGACGAACCTCGCCGTTACCGCGACGGCCGCCACATCCATCGCCCTCGGCTGGACCGCCGGTTCCGACAACGTGGGCGTCGCCGCCTACGACGTGAGCTGGACCGGCGCATCGGGCTCCGGCAGCGCGACCGTCACAGGCACCTCGGCTACCGCGGGCGGCCTTACCGCGAACTCGACCTATACCTTTACGGTGAAGGCCCGGGACGCCGCCGGTAACTCGAGCGCCGCGGCCTCCTTGAGCGCGAAGACTTCTTCCGAATCCACCACCGCCTCGGCCTGGACCGCGGGAACCTACTACGCCGTCGGCAAGGTTGTGACCTACGCGGGTAAAACCTGGACTTGCCGCCAGCCCCACACGGCCCTGGTCGGCTGGGAGCCCCCGAACGTGCCGGCCCTCTGGCTCGAGGGCGGGACCGTAACCGACGACACGGGCGATACCGGGGACACCGTCACCGTCCCCGGCGTGCCCGCGAACGTCTCGGCGAGCGCGGTAAGCACCTCGTCGGTGTATGTCAGTTGGTCCCCGGTCACCGGAGCCACTTCCTATACAGTCGAGGCCGACGGCGTCGCGAACACCGTGACCGGCGCCTCCTTCAGCCATACCGGCCTTTCCGCCGCAACTACCCACTCCTACCGCGTCCAGGCGGTCAACTCCGCGGGTTCGAGCCCCTGGTCCTCCATGGCGTACGCCACCACCAAGACCGAAACGGGTACGGGCGACGGCAGCCTGCCCAAGCGGATAATGAGCGGCTACTGGCACACCTGGGGAGGCGGGGCCTCGGGGGGCGTTCCCTTCGTGAAGCTTCGCGACGTGAACCCCGGCTGGGACGTGATCAACGTGTCCTTCGCCGAGCCCGTCACGGCGGGTTCCGGGAACGGGTCGATGAAATTCGCCGTCTCCGGGCTTACCTCGGACTATACGGTCGCGGATTTCAAGGCCGACATAAAGGCCCTGCAGGCGAAGGGAAAGAAGATAGTCCTCGCCATCGGCGGGTATGAGGGTTACTTCTCCCTCGATTCAACCGCGGCAATCAACACCTTCGTCTCGAATATCCAGGGTTTTATCGACGAGTACGGCTTCGACGGGATAGACATAGACCTGGAGCAGAGCTCGGTACAGCTTTCGAGCGGCGCCGACCCGGACTTCAGGAACCCGACCTCGCCCAAGGTCGTGAACATGATTCAGGCGATCCGGAGGCTCTGCGACGCCAACGGGAGCGACTTTATCCTCTCCTGGGCGCCGGAGACCTTCTACCTCCAGCTGGGCCATCAGTACTACGCGGGACTGAACCCCTACGTGGACGCCCGGGCCGGCTGCTACATCCCGATGATCTACGCCTTGAGGGACAAGACCACCTACGTGCAGGCCCAGCTCTACAACTCCGGGGTTATCCTCGGGAACGACGGGCAAAGCTGGTCCATGGGGACCGCCGACGCGATCGTGGCCATGTGTTCCATGCTCCTCGACGGCTTTACCGTGAACGGCCGGAGCGACCTCGTGTTCCCCGCGCTGCGCGCCGACCAGGTCCTGATCGCCGTGCCCGCCTCGTCGAGCGCCGCGGGCTCGGGCCAGGTCTCGAACGCCGCCCTCCAGCAGGCCTTCGCGCGGCTCGAGGCCGCCCATCCCGGCCTTCGCGGGATCATGAGCTGGTCGATCAACTGGGACGCGTACCAAAACGGAAACTCCTTCGTCCAGTCGAACGCGGCCTACCTCGCGACCCTGCCCTGACGGGCGTATGACGCCGGTCGCGGGCCCGATCCGAAACCGGCGCGAAAAATACACGCAATGTAAAAAAACGGCGAACTAAAAAAAAGACCCTCCGGATCCTTCGGGATTCGGAGGGTTTCTTTTCGGTCGGGTAATCCGTGTCCCGCACCGTACGGGCGTTCGCGGGGCGCAATCGCGGCGCCGGTAGCTTGCCGGCAGCCCTCAAGCTACCGTCGCGAGACTTACTTCTCCCCGCCGATAATCTCGCGGTAGACCTTTTCGGTTATCGGGTAGGACGCCATCATGAAGACGCCGCCGGCGAAGACGACCGACGGGAGGAGCCCGACCAGGATCCGGATCGCGAAGAGGGAGGTCGCGGACTGGACCGCGTCGGCCACGTAACCGCTTTGGCTCAATATGAGTCCCGAAAGTCCGATCGACAGGGCCTGGCCCAGCTTGGAGATGAAGGTCCACATGCCGTAATAGGCCCCTTCCTTGCGGTTACCCGTGTGGTGGGCGTCCCACTCGATCGTGTCGGGTACCATGGCCCAGGGGGCGACGAAGGAAAAGCCGAGGCCGATGCCGGAGATTCCCATCATCACGAAGACGAATTTCATTCCGAGGCTGTGGCCGAGGAAGAAGATGGAAAGGCAGCCGAGGGCGAGGATGGCGAAGCCGATCTGGTAGGCCGCGCGTTTCCCGATCTTCTTCGAGACCGGGATCGAAACCGGGATCGTCAGGATCGCGACGAAAAGGAGCGCTACCATCGCGATCGTCGTCATCGACTCGGCGTTGAACACGTACTTGAAATAATAGACGAGGGCGCCCTGCACCGAATTGATGGCAACGATATTGAGGGCGTAGGAAAGGATCAGGATCACGTAGGCCCGGTTCTTGAAGACCGCGCCGTAGGTGGCGAATATGTTTTCCTTCGGTATTTGCCTCGTCTCGTGGGAAGGCTCGCGCACCGAGAAGAAGGTAATGAGGGCGGTAACCGTCATGACGGCGCCCATGAAAAGCCCCGCGGCGGAAAAGC
>QKCE01000251.1 GCA_003245785.1 Spirochaetales bacterium
TGTATAGACGTTTTTACCTTTTTTTATCGAAAGCGGTTGACATTCGGAATTTTGGTGGTAAAATAGGATCAACGTGGTAAAAAGTGGGAGAAAGTAGTAAAAAGTGGATGTAGATCTGTTGACCGGTGAATATCGCAACACACTCGACGAAAAGGGACGAATCATGTTTCCCGTCAAGTTGCGATCCGAGTTGACCGACTCATCGATGGTCCTGACGCGCGGGATTGACCGCTGTTTGTGGCTGTTCCCCGCCGATCAGTGGAAGATTCTGTCGGACAAGGTCATGGAATCCGCCTCGCTGTTTCAATCACAATCACGTTCGGTTTTGCGCCGCCTGATCGCCCCGGCACAGGTCGTGGAAATCGATAAAAACGGGCGAATTTCGATACCCCAGAGCCTGCGGGAATTTGCCGGACTCGGCAAGGATTGCATATTTTTGGGGATCAACAAGTATTTCGAGCTTTGGGACGCGGAGGAATACGAAAAGTATCTTGGGGAGAGCGAGGCGGATTTTCGCGAGGCTACCGAAGGCCTTGGAAGCATTTGCCTCTAAACGATTATGGAAATAGTACATACGTCGGTATTATTAAAGGAATGTCTCGAGATGCTCGCGCCGGATCGCGAGGACTCCCTCATGGTCGACGGTACCCTGGGCGAGGGCGGCCATACCGAGGCGTTTCTCGGCGCCTTTCCCAATTTACGCGTTATCGGCATAGACGCGGACGTCCGAATCCAGGCTCGGGCGCGGGAACGACTCGCCCCGTTCGGTGATCGGGTAATCTTTTATCCCGGTTGGTCTGACGTTTTCTTCCGCGAATACCCCAAAGACGAGAAGCGCCCCGATCGAATACTTATCGATCTCGGCATTTCCCTTTTCCATTACGAAAAATCCGGCAGGGGCTTCAGTTTCCGCTCCGATGAACCCTTGGACATGCGTCTCGACCCGACTTCGGGCGAAAGCGCCGCGGACGTCGTGAATAATACCCGGGAAGGCGAGCTCGCGGACCTGATCTATCAGTACGGCGAAGAGCAGTACTCTCGCCGCATAGCGAGGGCGATTTGCGAGGCTCGAAGGACCGCGCCGTTTACGACCGCCAAAGCCCTGGCGGATTGCGTCTTTTCGGCGGTTCCGGCGGGGTATCGCCACGGCAGGATCCATCCGGCGACCAAGACTTTCCAGGCCCTGAGAATCGTGGTGAACGAGGAACTTGACCGCCTGCCGAGGCTCCTGGATCTTGCTCTCGACGCCCTTGCCCCCGATGGCCGGCTCGGGGTCATAACCTTCCACTCGCTGGAAGACAGGATCGTGAAAAATTATTTCCGCGACAAAAGCAAAGCCTGTACTTGCCCGCCGGAAGTGCCGATATGTAAATGTGGGGGCAAGCCCTACGTCGAATTGATTACCCGAAAGGCGATATCCGCCTCGGAGGAGGAGATCGCGAAGAATTCTCCTTCGAGAAGCGCGCACTTGCGGGTCGTCAGGAAAATTTCGTACGGGGAGACGGAAGGAAAATGAAAAATCTGGGCTACGCCGCGCTGATCCTCGCCATCCCCCTGATGCTTTTCGTCGCGGTCTGGCAATCTTCGAGATACTCTTCCCTGGCGAAGGCCACGGCAACCCTGGAAAGGCAACAGTCAGAAATTATCGATTCAAACAAGCACCTGATTTCCGGTATATCCCTCCTGAGCGCGCCGGAACGAATTGAGCGCGTGGCGGTAACGGAGCTTTCCATGCGGAAGGCGAAAAAGGAAGAAATCCTGCGGATAGCCCTGAAAAAGGGAGGCCTCGGTGGCTGATAACCAGGCTCTCCTGACAATCGAAGAACTCGTTTCATCGGTGGAAGGTTCCGTTCTCGTGAATGGGGCTTCCACCGTCGGCGTTTTCGGGGTCGCCGCGGACAGCAGGGCAGTGCGAGCCGGCTATCTCTTCGTGCCGCTGATCGGCGAGTTCCAGGACGGGCACAGTTACATACCCGCCGCGATAGACGCGGGGGCGACTTGCGTTTTCGTAGACCGGGAGCACGCGCGGCTTCACGAAGATTCGTACAGACCCGCCGCGGAAGGGAAGGCGTGGGTCATTGCCGTGGAAGACACCCTCAGGGCGCTCCAGGACGCGGCCAAATTCTACGTTTCGAAGTTTCCCCGATTGCTTAAAATCGGCGTGACCGGCTCCAGCGGGAAGACCACCACGAAGGAAATATTGGCCTCGATTTTCAGGGAACGCTATCGGGTCGTCATGAACGAGGGAAATCTCAATTCCGAGACAGGCTTGCCGCTTTCGGTTTTCAGGATCCGCGAGGAGCATGAGGTGGGGATTTTCGAATTGGGCATGAACCGCCGGGGGGAGATTGGCGAAATCGCCGGGGTCCTTTCTCCTCGCCTCGCGCTAATCACGAATATCGGAACTGCCCATATCGGAATTCTCGGCACGAAAGCAGCGATCGCTGAGGAAAAAAAATCGATTTTCTCCGAATTTACCGAAGGCTGCACGGGGTTCGTGCCGGAACGCGACGAGTGGACTTCCTACCTGTCGGATATCCGGAAGGGGGAGGTCTTCACGTATGGGCGATTCTCCACCCCTGGCTACGACGGAGCGGAGGATAGGGGCATCGACGGAACGGCGATCTACTACGGCGGCGAACGGATTTCGTTTCCCCTCCCCGGTGCCTATAACCTTGCGAACGCGATCGGCGCGATTGCCCTCGCTTCCCACGCGGGCCTGTCCGTTTCAGAAATCAAGCGCGGGCTCGAGGGCGTAAAGCCCCTGTTCGGCCGGGCCCAGATCTTGAGGGGAAAGAGAACCGCGATCGTGGATTGCTACAACGCGAACCCCGATTCGATGGAGAAGGCGATAGATTTTTGCTCGTCCCTGACGTGGAAGGGTAAAAAGATTTTCGTGATCGGGTCGATGCTGGAGCTTGGTGAGGAATCCCGCGCCGAGCACGACAAAATATGCGCGCAACTCTCCGCCTCCGACGCGGACCGGGTTTTCCTTTTCGGCGAGGACATGATCGCCGCGGGCTCGGGGATCGATTGGGACGGCATGGATTGCCGCTCCTTCGATACGATCGAATCGCTGTCAGAGGCCCTCGCGGAAGGGACTGAAGACGGGGACCTCGTGTTCCTCAAGGGATCCAGGGGCATGGCGCTTGAACGCGTCCTTCCCGCCGCGCTACCGGGATATTCCGGCGAGGCCTACCATGCGTAGGCATTGGCTCAGCGCCGAGCGTAACCGGCAAACCGAGCGGCTGGACATGCCGCTGCTCCTGATCGTCCTGTTCTTCTGCGGCTTGGGGATTACCACCCTTTATTCGGGAAGCGCGGGATACGGGGAGCGGGTGTTTGGCGATCCCCTTTACTTCGTGCGACGCCAATTGATTAATCTCGGCGTCGGCCTTATCGCCATGGCGGTTTTCGCGACGGTGAGCCTGGATTGGCTGCGCGGCAAGTTGCCTCTTTTCGTCGGGCTTGCCTTGCTGGCGCTCTTTCTTCCATTTTTGCCCGTCATCGGCATATCAAGGAACGGCGCGTCCCGATGGTTCGGTCTCGGATCGTATTCCTTCCAGCCCTCGGAACTCGCGAAGCTCGCGCTTATTCTTTTTCTCGCAAACATTCTCGCGAAAAAGCACGACCGCCTTGACGAGCCGAAGGTTTCGATCTATCCGGCCGCCTTCATGAGCATCATTTTCCTCCTGGTCATTTACCTACAGAACGACTTTTCCACAACCATCTTCCTGCTCCTGACTGTGATGGCGCTTTTTTTCGCGGCGGGCGTAAAGCTTCGCTGGTTTTTCATGTTCGCCCTGCTCGCGTTGCCCCTAGTCGCCCTCATGGTGCTCACGAAGGAATACCGCGTGGAGCGCATCCTTTCGTTCATGCACCCGGACCGCGATCCCCTCGGCGCGGGCTACCAGGTAAACGCCGCGCTCGATGCCCTTACGGGCGGCGGCTTTTGGGGTCGGGGGCTTGGGAACGGTATCCGGAAGATATCGAGTATCCCCGAAGTTCAGTCCGATTTCATTTTTGCCGTGTGGGCCGAGGAAATGGGATTCTTCGGCGTCCTGTGCTATTTCGCGACCCTGATCGCCTTCGCGCTTCGCGGGTTCTTCGTGAGCCTGACGAGCCCGGACCGTTTCAGGACGCTTCTCGGGATCGGGGCGAGTCTCCTGATTTTCCTCCAATCGGTAATCAATTGCGGGGTGGTAGTTCGCGCCTTTCCCGCTACCGGCATCCCCCTTCCGTTTTTCTCCTCCGGGGGGTCGTCGCTGCTCATCACGCTTTGCCTTTGCGGCTTATTGATAAACGTTTCGAAAAAAAGTCCTGGGGGGGAATTTAATTATGTCTGAGGCGGTATTTGGCGAACGAAGCGGGGCTCATGCCCTCGTAGACTGGAAAACGATACTCCTGAAGATGCTCGTGG
>QKCE01000167.1 GCA_003245785.1 Spirochaetales bacterium
GAGGCCTTCGCCAGGGCGGGATAATTGGCCCTCGCCGCTTCCTGACACCACTCGAGGGTGACCTCGGCGGGGGCGGCGGGTCGCGCCTCCGGGGAGGTAGCCGCGGCGGGCAAGGCCGAAAGGAGGGCGAGGGCGAGGGCGGCGGCCCCGGGGCCCAAGGCGCCGGAAGCCCGGAAGGCCCGGGATATTCGTTTCATGGTTTCAAACTCCTCATGATAATAGCCACGTGTTCCGTTTTTCGGCGTCGGGCGAAGGATTCGAATTCTTCGTCGCCGAGTCCGAAAACGCCGGTGATAACCGGTTGCGCGATAAAGAGCATCGCGTTGAGCGAGATCAGCGTGAGTATCAGGTCCGTGGGCGCCATGGGGCGCACGCGGCCGGCGGAGATTTCCTCCCCCAACTGTCGGGAAAATTCGCCAAAAACCTTTCCGGGCAGGTCGTACACCATTTTCCTCACGAAGGGCAAATGTCCGGAATTGCCCGCGAATTCGTTAAGAAGCAGGAAAGGGAGGCGCGGATTTGCGGCGAGTATATCGAAATGGGTTTCCACCTTGCGCCGTACCCGCTCCTCGAAGCTCGCGGCCTCCTCGTCGATTTTCGTGAATGACGACAGAAAAAGGGTCAGTTTTTCCCTCAATATCGCCTCCACGAGCCTGTCCTTCGTGCGGAAATAGTAGTGGATAAGCGCCTGATTGCACCCCGCCTTTTTCGCGATGGCGGTGGTTGAGGCGAGGGCGAATCCCTTCTCGAGGAAGAGCTCCGCCGCCGCCTCGAGGATTTTCCGTTCCATGTCCACTCGCGTTTCCGTAGTCATTTAATACCTCTATTTAATAAGTTTATTAAACACTTTAATAACCCTATTAATACTATCAATCCAGGAAATCGTCAAGGGGAAAAACTGAAAGGGGAAAAAAAGATCAGCGAGCGATTTCTCCCATGCATCGGTCCCGGGGGCATCCCTCGGGGAGGGTAAAAACGCGCCGCCTAGGCGAATGAGGGGCGCGCGGCCGGAACATGGCCTCCCGCCGCCGCGCCCGTGCCGGCGACCGGCCCGGGCTTCCTAGAACTCTATGTCCACGGGCTCGACGCCCCAGATATCCTTCGCGTACTCCAGGATCGTGCGGTCCGAGGAGAACTTGCCCATGTGGGCGGCGTTCATGATGGACATGCGGGTCCACTTTTCCCGGTCCTTCCAGGTCTCGGCGACCCGGTCCTGGCAGTCCACGTAGGAGCGGTAGTCGGCGAGGAGGAGGTAGCTGTCCCCCTTCTGCACGAGGGATTCCACGATGGGCTTGAAGAGGTCCGGTTCGTCCTTCGAGAAGAAGCCGTTGGCGATCCGGTCGATCACGAGCTTGAGCTCCGGGTCCGCGAGGTAGAACTCCATCGGGTTGTAGCCCCCGGACTTGAGGCTCGAGGCTTCCGCGGCGTTCAGGCCGAAGATGAAGATGTTGTCGTCCCCCACCTCTTCCTTTATCTCGATATTCGCCCCGTCGAGGGTGCCGATGGTCAGGGCGCCGTTCAGGGCGAACTTCATGTTGCCCGTTCCCGATGCCTCGGTGCCCGCGGTGGAGATCTGCTCGGAAAGGTCCGCGGCGGGGATTATCTTCTCGGCGTTCGAGACCGCGTAGTTCCGGAGGAAGAGTACCTTGAGCCGCCCCCGCACCAGGGGATCGGAGTTCACCCGCTCGGCGATCGAGTTGATGAGCTTGATGATGAGCTTCGCCATCCAGTACCCGGGGGCGGCCTTTCCCGCGAAGACCACCGTGCGGGGCACGAAGTCCGCGTCGGGATTCTCGAGGATGCGGTTATAGAGGGTGATGACGTGGAGGGCGTTCAGGAGCTGTCGCTTGTACTCGTGGAGGCGCTTTACCTGGATGTCGAAGAGGGAGTCCGCGTCGACTTCCACGTTGTTGTGGCTCGCGATGTAGGCGGCGAGCCGCGCCTTCCGCGCCTTTTTCACCGCCCGCCACCGCTCGCGGAACGCGGCGTCGTCCGCGAAGGGCACGAGACGCTCGAGCTGGAAAAGGTCCGTGGCCCAGCCCTCTCCGATCTTCTCGGTAATGAGGGCCGAGAGCTCGGGGTTGCAGAGCCGGAGCCACCGGCGCTGGGTGATGCCGTTCGTCTTGTTGTTGAACTTTTCGGGGGAGAGGCGCCAGAAACGGCTGAACACCCGCTCCTTCAGGATCTCCGTGTGGAGGGCCGCCACGCCGTTCAGGGAA
The DNA here is from genome assembly GCA_003245785.1 of Spirochaetales bacterium. Classification (GTDB taxonomy): domain Bacteria; phylum Spirochaetota; class Spirochaetia; order Treponematales; family Treponemataceae; genus Teretinema. The sequence goes on from QKCE01000167.1 coordinate 2,220, forward strand.
TGGCTTCCCACGATGGCGAGGTTCGCCATGCGCACCTTCCGGTCGAAGCCCTCCTCGATGACCGAGAGCTCTCTCAGCATGTCCGCGTCGCCGGGGAAGCGGGCCGACACTTCCTCGAGGAAGCGCCGGTTGATCTCGTAGATGATCTCCATGTGCCGCGGGAGGAGCTTCTCCATGAGGCTCACGGGCCAGCGCTCGAGGGCCTCGGGGAGGATGGTGTGGTTCGTGTAGCCGAAGGTCTTCACGGTTATGTCCCAGGCTTCTTCCCACTCGAGCCTTTCGAGGTCCACGAGGATTCTCATGAGCTCGGCGATGGCGATGGCCGGGTGGGTGTCGTTCAGCTGGATGGCGACCTTGTCCGGGAATTCGGCGAAGGTCGCGTGTTCCTTCTTGTACCGGCGGATGATGTCCTGGATGGTCGCGGACACGAAGAAGTATTCCTGCTTGAGGCGGAGCTCCTTGCCCTCGAACATGTTGTCGTTCGGGTACAGGACCCGGGTAATGTTTTCCGAAAGGGACTTCTCCGACACGGCCTTCACGTAGTCGCCGCCGTTGAAGTAGTTGAGGTCGAACTCCCGGGAAGCCTTGGCCGACCACAGGCGCAGGTTGTTCACCGTGTCGTTGTGGAAGCCGGGAACCGGCGTGTCGTAACCCGTGGCCACGATGATCTCGGCGTTGGCCCAGCGCTTCCGCATGGTGCCGTCCGGGTCCCTGAAGCTCTCCACGTTTCCGTAAAAATTGACGAGGTAGGTGTACTCCTGCCTCGGGAACTCCCACACGTTGCCGTAGCGGAGCCAGTTGTCCGGGCTTTCGACCTGGTAGCCGTTCCGTATGCTCTGGAAGAAAATGCCGTAATCGTAGCGGATGCCGTAGCCCATGGCGGGCATCCTGAGGGTGGCGAGGGAGTCCATGAAACAGGCCGCGAGGCGCCCGAGGCCGCCGTTCCCGAGTCCCGCGTCCCATTCCTTCTCCCGGATTTCCTCCAGGGAATATCCCAGGTCCGTGAGCGCGTTGCCCGCCTCGCCGTACAGGTCCAGGTTCACGAGGCTATTGCCGAGGCTGCGCCCGATGAGGAATTCCAGGGAGAGGTAATAGACCCGCTTCGCGTCCCTGTTGTGGTAGGTTTGCTGGGTCTTGATCCACCGCTCGATGAGGCGGTCGCGGGTGGCGAGGGCGAGGCTCGTGTAGCAGTCCTGGGGCGTGAAGGTGTAGCCGTCCTTCCCGAGGGAATATTCCACGTGGTTCACGAGGGAATCGCGCATCGATTCGGCGTCCATACCCAGGGGTTTCCTGTTGGACGGGGTCAGTCTCTGAATTTTGCCCTTTTTTTCCGCCATGAGGTGCTCCTCGTTACAATGCTTCTACTTTTCGCTCCGGCGTCGGGCTCCGCTTTCGTACCCCGGCGGGGCCGCTCGCCGCGATACAAAAAAGTATGGTTCCTTTCCGGGGCGAATGCAAGGACGGCTCGTCGGCGGGCCTTCGGGAGGGCGCGCCCGGCCCCTCAGCGGTACCCCTTTTTCGCGAGGAGGGCGAGGGCCTTCCCGGGATCGTTGGCGATGAGCCCGTCGGCCCCCCAACGGGCGAGGGCGAGGACGTCGAGGTCCCGGTTCACGGTCCAGACGTTCACCCGCCGCCCCAGGGCGCGCTCGCGGCGGATGAGGAAGGGCGTGGTTTCCCGCACCGCCGGATGAAAGGCCGCGGGCGGGACGGGGAGGAGTCCCGGGGCCTTTCCGGGGACGCCCAGGGCGAGGGGGCGGGTGTCGAGGGCCGTGTTTCCGCAATAGAGGAAGCCGACGGGAACCTTCGGGAGGAGCTCCGAAAAGCGCGCGAGGGCGACGGGGTCGAAGCTCGACACGATGAGGTGTCTTGAAAGGGACGGGTCCCGGGCGGCCGCGTCGGTTATGGCGCCGGCGACGCATTCCGCGGCGAGGCGGGCCGCCCGGCCCCGGGGGGTGTCGCGGTCGTCCGGCATGGGCCGGTAACCGGTAAAGAGGCGGAGTAGCCTGCGGGCCGTGGGAATGGAGGGAACGTCGGCCTTGATCTCGACGTTGACGAAGCCCCCGGGCGGCCGGGTGGCGAGGGCCTCGGCGAGGAGGGGGATGCGCTCTCCCGCGAAGGCGGGCGAGAAGGAGGTGCCCGCGTCGAGGCGGCGGATGCTTTCCGCGGTCATGCCGGAAACCGGGCCGGTCCCGTCGGTGAGCCGGTCGAGGGTGTCGTCGTGAAAGACCACGGCGACCCCGTCGGCGCTCCGCTGGGCGTCGAGCTCTATGCCGTCGGCGCCGGCTTCCCAGGCGAGATTGAAGGCCGCGAGGGTGTTCTGGGGAGCGCGGGCCATGAAGCCCCGGTGTCCGTATACGAGGACGCGCTCCCCGGGGGCGGGAAACGCGGTTTCTTGATCGAGAGCCATGAGGTACCTGCCTTCGAAAAGGGTACCCCGAAACGGTTCAGGCGTCCAGTTTCTTTCCCGGGAGGGCCGGGCCGTAGGAGAGGCTTTTCGTGGGGCAGGCGGCCACGCAGGCGAGGCATTTCGAGCAGGCGAAGGCGTCGCCCGGCCGGTCGAGGCCCTCCCGGTACAGGCTGAACTTCCCGCCGTCCAGGGAGGAGATGTAACAGGCCTTGTCGCAGAGCCCGCAGTCGACGCAGGCGCTTTTCTTCCGCCGGATGCGGAGCAGGGAGAACCGGTTGAGGGCTCCCGAAGCCCAGGCGATGGGGCAGCCGAGCTTGTGGTACTGGTACATGTTTCGGAATTTCCCGTCGGCCCCCGCCGCGCCGGTTACCGCTTCCATGACGAAGCCGAGGGGACAGACCCAGCGGCAGAACACCTTGCCGAAGAGTACCCCGGCGAGGGATCCCGCGGCGAGGACCCACCAGAGGCTGATGCCGAGCACCGAGACCGCGGCGTAGGTGCCGATGCCGATTATGCCGTGAATCCAGCGGCGGGAACGAATGACGAGGGAGGTTACGCTTTTTTTCGGGTCCATGGGGTCGATTATGGGGCTGAAGCGCGAAAACCTTCCGTGACCGGCGTCACGCAAGGGAACCACGCGCCCCGATTCGCCCCCCGCGGCCCTTTCGGGCGAGGGGCTCCGAACCGCCCGCCTTCGCCCCCCGCGGCCCGTCCTGCCTCGGATTTAAAAAAAAACCGCCCGCGCAGGACGCGCGGACGGTTCCCTCTTTTCGATCTGAGGACCCGATGCCCGCCCTTTTCAGGCGAGCAGGTCTACCCGGTTTCCGAGCGACGGATCGGTGATCACCTGGGCGGCTTCGAGACCGCTGATGAGGTCATCCGCCAAGGTCTTGTCTTCGTCCATCGCCATTTTCTGCACCTGGATTGCGGCGTCCTGCTGGACACGCTGCTGCGCAAGCCCGGTTGAGAGCGCTGTAACATCCATACCGTAAATATAGGTTTTCCCGGGCGGAAATGCAAGAAAATGCCGATTTTTCGGGACGGCCAGCCCCAGCCCTGCTTCGGGTACCGGTAACTTTTCGCGCCGCGGCGGTTGTTGTTCTATAATGAAGGATATGAACGCACCGAAAATTGCCCTTTATTCCCTCGCGCTCCTCGCGGCCCTGACCCTCCTTTCCTGCGCCTCCTCGCCGGAACGGAGCCGTGGAAGCCTTTCGGACGCCATGGACAAGGCCCGGGACGACAACGAAGGTTCCCGCGGCGTACCGGATTCCCCGTCCCGGGACGACGATCCGTGGGGTGACGATTCCCGCGATTCCTCCCGGGACCGCGGTCACGGGCGAAACGACGATTCCGGCGGGGGCTACGGCGATTCGGGCAGCGCCGACGCCCCGATTACCCTGGGCGACGGTACCGAAGGCCTCTGCTTCGGCGTCCGGGGCGCCTGGGACCTCGCCTCGAGCGAACCCTGGGCCGCGCCGTTCGATTTGGACCTTTTGCTCGGCGTGTCGGGCGACGAGGGGGAGGTGGTCGGCTACGCGGGCCTCCGCGTCGTGGATCCCGCGGAGACTTCCGCCTTCGCGGCCTCGATCGACGATTCGGCCGGCATTTTACGGGCGGGCGTGGAATTCCGCTGGTTCCCCCTCCCGTCCCTCGAGTACCTTTCCCCCCATATAGAGCTCGGCCTCGGCGGCTTTACCATGATGTGGACCTACCGGAACGCCCTGACCGCGGGGGACGAGACGATCGCCGGGGACTCCCTCGGGGGTCTCCACGTGTCCGCCGGGGCGGGGATTTCCCTCGCCCGCTGGTCCCGGGCCGAATTCGGCGTGCGGCTCGTAACCGAGGCCTACCTTTTCGGCGATACGACGGGCGAAGGCTTCGTCAACGATTTCTTCTCGCCCCTCGGGGTGGTGAAGATTGCCGGCGAGGTGATGCTCCGGTAGGGAGGTTTTTCGCGATCCGGCGGGGTGACGCCCCGCGCGGGCGCGGCGGGGAATCCCGGGCGCTGGCAGGCCGGCACCCCGCGCGTGGCGGTTTGCCGGCCTGCGGGCTCGCGGCGTTTCGGCAGGCTGGCACCCCGCGCGGGCGGCGCGCGTCCCGACCCGTCAGGCGGGTATTCTCCGCCAATCCTCAAATCGCGTTTCCCTTGAACTGGCTCAGGTAAAGCCGCGCGTAAAAGCCCCCGGCCTCGAGGAGGCCCGCGTGGGTGCCCCGCTCGACTATTTTCCCCCGATCGATCACTACCACCTGGGAGGCGTCTCGGATCGTGCTGAGGCGGTGGGCGATGACGAAGGAAGTCCTCCCTTCCATGAGCTGCAGCAAGGCCCGCTGGAGGCGGAGTTCCGTCCGCGTGTCGACGCTGCTCGTCGCCTCGTCCAGGATGAGTATTTCCGGGTCGGCGAGAACCGCCCGGGCGATGGAGAGCAGCTGCCTTTGCCCCTGGCTCAGGTTACCCGCCCGCTCGGAAAGGGGCGTGTCGTAGCCCCGGGGGAGCTGGCGGATGAAATGGTCCGCCTCGGCCACCCGGGCGGCTTCACGGCATTCTTCGTCCGTCGCGTCGAGCCTTCCGTAGCGTATGTTTTCCATTACCGTATCCGCGAAAAGAAAGGTATCCTGGAGCACGAGGGCGACGCGGCTCCGGATTTCCGCCGGGGAAATGTCCGCGAGGTTCCGGCCTCCCACGGTGATCGTACCCGAGTCGATTTCGTAAAACCTCGTCAAAAGGTTGATGACCGTGGTCTTTCCCGCCCCCGTCGGCCCGACCAGGACGACCATGCGGCCCCCCTCGGCCCGGAGGCTGAAGTCCTCGAGGACGGGCCTTCCCTGAACGTAGGAAAAGCCGACGCGGTCGAAAACGACCTCGGTCGCCTTTCGTTCGCGCCCCGGCCCGACGGGCGGCGGCCCGCCTGCGGCCATTCCCGCGGAGGCGCCGTTTTTCCCCGCGCTTCCGTTCCGTCCGAGCGGCGTTTCCGCCCCGGGTTCGGGCTTTTCGTCCAGGACCGCGAATACCCGCTCGGCGCCGGCGAGGGCCGCCTGAAGGGCGTTGTAGAGGTTCGCGATCTGCCTCAGGGGGTTGATGAAGTTCTGGCCGTAGTTGACGAAGGTGGCGATGGTACCCACGCTCGCCAGGCCCGAAAGGGCGAGAAAGCCCCCGAAGCCCGCGAGCAGGATCACGAAGAGGTTTCCCAGCACGCCCGTCAGGGGCATGAAGAGCATGGAGACGGAGTTCGCGTAGACCCCGGCCCGGTATACCGCCTCGTTGCGCTCGGCGAAGGCGCGCATGACCGAATCGTTCCGGCCGAAGGCCCGGATTACCCGCTGGCCGCTGATGGACTCCTCGGCGACCGCGTTGAGGGAGGCGAGTTCCGCCTGGAGGTTCCGGAAGCCCTTCCGGGTATAGGAGGAGACGAACCGCGCGAAGAGGAACATGAGGGGCACCACGACCAGGGTAGTCAGGGCGAGCAGTGGGTTCAGGGCGAACATGGCGATTACGATGCCCGCCATGCCGACGAGGCTCGCGAGGAGGGACGTCACGTTTTGCGAGACCGCCTGGTTTACCGCGTCGACGTCGTTGGTGAGCCGGCTCATGAGGGCCCCGGCGGGCCGGGCGTCGAAGTAGGCGAGGGGCAGGCGCTGGATATGGGCGAAGAGCTCGTCCCGGAGGGACCGGAGGGCGGTTTGGGAAACCTTCGCCATCAGCCAGTTCGCCCCGGCCTGGAGGAGGTTCGAGCCCAGGTAGGCGGCGAACATGGCCGCGGCGATGGCCGGGAGCGTGCCCGCCTTGCCCGCGGCGAGGGCGTCGATCGCGCGGCCCAGGAGCCACGGGGACAGGAGGGCGACGAGGGACGAAAGTACCACGAGGGACGTCACGAAGGCGAGGCGGAACCGGTAGGGCAGCAACAGGGCGGCGAGGCGGGCGAGGGCTTTCCCCGGCTCCTTGGCGCGCTCGATCTTGGTCGAGCGGCCCGGGCGGTGCTGCATGCTGGACTTCAGGTCGCCGGAAGGGCGCCCTTCCTCATAGGCCATGGGACGCCTCCTTCGGGATTCCCCCGCCGAGCTGGGAGTCGTAGATTTCGCGGTACGCCGCGCTCGACGCGAGGAGCTCCCGGTGGGTGCCCGACGCGGCGATCCTGCCGTTTTCCAGGACCAGGATTTTGTCCGCGTTGATCACCGTGCTCACCCGCTGGGCGATGACGATGACCGTCCCGCCGGCCATCCGCCGGGCGATCGCGTCGTGGATGAGGGTCTCCGTCGCGGTGTCCACCGCGCTCGTGCTGTCGTCCAGGATAAGCACTCCCGGATTCGGGAGGATGGCCCGGGCGATGGCGAGGCGCTGCTTTTGGCCCCCCGAAAGGTTTACTCCCCGCTCCTCGACCCGGGCTGAGTAGCCCCCGGGCATGGCGGCGACGAAGCCATGGGCACCGGCGTCCCGGGCGGCGGCTTCCACCTCGGCGTCGTCCGCCTCGGGCTTGGCGTACCGCACGTTGTCCCTCACGGTTCCTGTAAAGAGGACGGTTTCCTGGGGCACCGCGGAAACCCGTGAAAGGAGGCTTTTCCGGTCGATCCGCTCCACGGGAATTCCCCCCACCAGGACCGTTCCCGAGTCGGCCCGGTAAAACCCGGGTATCAGGTTCACGATAGTCGACTTTCCCGAGCCGGTGGAGCCGAGAAGGGCGAGGGTCTTGCCGGGCTCGGCGACGAAGCTGACGCCGTCGATTACCGGCATTTCGTCGGCCGGGTCGTAGCGGAAGGTGACGTCCCGGAACTCGACCCCCAGGGGGCCGCCCGCGGGCAGTTCCACCGGGCTCTCGGGAACCGGGCTTTCCGGGGCGTCGAGGATCTCCCCGACCCGCCGGGAGGAAGCGAGGCCGTTCGCCCAGGTATTCGCGAGCTGGGAGGTCATGACGAGGGGCCCCAGGATCGCGAGGAGGTAGTTCACGAAGGCGACGATTCGCCCGGCCTTCATGCCCCCCTCGGCGGCGGCGATCCCGCCGGCCCACACGACGACCACGATGGCCGCGTTCACGAGCAGGGTGAGCGCCGGGCCGAGGGAGGACATGTACCGCATGACCCGCACGGTCTCGCCGGTGAGTCCGGCGTTGGCGGCGCCGAACCGGGCGGTTTCCGAACGGGCCCGCACGAAGGCTTTCACGAGCCGAACCCCCGCGACGTTTTCCTGGAGGATCGTGTTGAGCCGGTCCATCCTCCGCTGGGCCGAGCGGAACAGGGGCTCCATTTTCGCGCTGAAAACGCCGACGGTGACCGCGGCAGCTCCCAGGAGGGGCACCAGGAGGAGGGCCAGCTGCGGCGCGGTCATTACCATGAGGATGACGCTGCCCGCCATGAGAAGGGGCGCGCGGGTACCGATGCGGAGCGTGACCTGCACGAGCCGCTGGATCGACGAGGTATCCCCCGCGAGGCGCACCATGAGGAGTCCCGTGGGGAAGCGGTCGAGCTCGCGCCAGTCGATTTTCTGGAGTCGGGCGAAGACGGCGGCCCGGACGTCCCGGGCGACTCCCTCGCCGACCCGGACGGAGAAAAGGTTGTTGAGCACCGCGACGAAGGCGTCGAGGATCGCCACGGCGAGCATGATAAGGGCCGTATGGACGAGAACCGCCGGGTTTCCCGCGATGACCCCGTCGTCGATGACCCGCTCAACCAGGCGCGGAATGGCGAGGTCGCAGGCCACCATCGCCGCGAGGGCTCCGAGGGAGAAGATGGCGAGCCGGCGGTAGGGGCGGGCGAAGCCGAGTACCCGTTTCAGCGGGGTCATGAAGCGGTAGCCCATTGGGCGAAATCGACGCCGCTCGCCGCGAGCAGGATCAGGGCGGGGGTGTAAAAAAGCCAGACGAAGGGAGTTCCGAGGGGCGTCGCCGCGCCAAGGCCCACGCTCAGGTCGCAGAGGAAAAAGGCGGTCATGCCCCGGGCGATCATGCGGCCATTCGCGCGGGGGAAAAAACCCGTCCGGGACGCGAGCCAAGCGACGATTAACGACAGGATGACGTAGGCGCCGTAGGTCGGCATGACCGGGGCCGGATTCTTTCCTACCGCGGCGACGGCGACGACCGCCGGGATTCCCGCGGCGAGGAGGGCCAAGGCGCCGACCGCGACCGGTTTCGGAATTCCCCCTTTCCCGTCGCGTTCGCCGCTCCCGGTCGGGGCGGCCAGGGCGCGGCCGTGGCGGGCGATGAGGCAGGTTTGCACGGCCATGAAGGCGACGATCGACGCGGGGACGAGCGCGTCGGGGGAGTCGGGACCGAGGGCTTTCAGGACCGGATAGAGGAGCGTCAGGAGAAAGTCCGCGACGAGGAGGAACGAAAAGGCGAGGCGGAGCCAAAGGGAATCCAGCGGGTCGAGCCCTTCGCGCCCGGTGGAACAGACGAAGGCGAAGGCGAGGCAGCTCGCGAGAAATTTGGACGCGGCGACGGCGATCGGGAACGGTGTCCCCGGGGAGGCGCCGTAGCGGTCGAGGAAATAAAGGGCCCAGTCGCCGCTCACGTAAAAGAGCGCGAGGGCCGCGATCGCGGCGAGGGTCGCGCTGCGGGGTCCCGAAAGTTTTTTTCCCATGACACGTTCCTTTTTCGTTATGAGTTCGCTTCCGCAGTCTATCATTTATGGTTTTCCGTTGTCATTGAAAACCATGCATTTCAGTCCTTACCCGTTACCTACACCTAAACATATATTGGTTGACTCGTCAACTTAAAATGGGTATCTTGTGCCCATGAACAAAGTCGGGGAACCCACCGTTTCCAAATTGGCAAGCATGCTGTATCGCGAGACCCAGCGATACCTGGCGCGCCGCTTCTCCCGCTACGATCTCGGTAGCGGGACGTATCCGATCCTCTTGAGCCTCGATTGCCGGGAAGGAATAAGCCAGAGCGAACTGAGCGCGGAAATCGGCGTCGACAAGGCGCTCATCGCCCGCGGGGTAAAGCGGCTCATGGAAAGCGGCTACGTGGAACGGCAGACGGACGGGTCCGATTCCCGGGTCAACCGGCTCTACCTCACCGCGAAGGGGAAGGAGATCGTCCCCGAACTCCGCTCGGCCCTTGCGCGATGGAATCGGGGAATTACCGAGGGAATTCCGGCGGAAGAGCTCGGGCGCGCCCTCGAGACGCTGGCCGCCGTGGCGAAAAACGCGAAACGCGGGATGGACGACGGCCGTTTCGGGGACTGTTCCGGGGAGGAAAGATGAAAGAAGGAATCGTACGGCCATCGGCGAGCCGAATGGCGATATTGATAAACATCGCGCTGTTGACCTTCATGGCAACCCTGGACGGGAGCATCGTGAACGTGGCGCTCCCGACCATGGCCGTGAGCCTCTCGACGGATACCGGGACCATCGCCTGGGTAGTGACCTCGTATCTTTTGGCCATCGCGGCGAGCATATTGCTCTTCGGCAAAATCGCGGACTCGATCGGCATGACGAAGGTCTTCCTCGGCGGAGTGGGGCTTTTCGCCTTCGGCTCCCTCCTCTGCGGCGTGTCCCCCTCGTTCCCGGTCCTCGTGGCCGCCCGGATAATCCAGGGCCTCGGGGCGTCGGCGGCGATGGCGACGAACCAGGGCCTGGTCGCCATGCTCTTCCCGCCGGGTGAGCGGGGCAAGGCCCTCGGGATTCTCGGTTCCTTCGTCGCCCTCGGGACCCTCTCCGGGCCGCCCCTGGGCGGGTTAATCACCGACTTCCTGTCCTGGCATTACGTCTTTCTCATCAACGTGCCCATCGGGGCGGCGGTGCTCTATTTCGGCATCCGCTCCATTCCCGACTTTCCCGGTACGGCGAAGGCCAAGCCCGATTTCGTCGGAGCCGCCCTCTTCGCGGCGTCGATGGTCGCCCTTTTCGCCTCCTTCATTCGGGGCGGGGAGAAGGGCTTCGGCGACCCGGCCGTCCTCGCGGGCCTCGTCGCCTTCGCGGCGCTTTTTCCCCTTTTCGTCTTTCGCGAACGCCGGGCGCAAACCCCGCTCATCGATACGGCCCTGTTCCGGAACGGGCTGTTCACCCTGAGCCTGGCCTGCGGCTTCCTTTCCTTCGTCGCGATCAGCGCCTCGACCATAGTCCTGCCCTTTTACCTGCAGAACGCCCGGCACCTGTCCCCGAGCGCGGCGGGGCTCCTGATGATGGCCTATCCCCTGGTCCTCGCGGTGGTGGCCCCCTTGAGCGGCCGGCTTTCCGACCGGATCGGATCCGAAAGCCTGACCTTCGCGGGTCTCCTCACGGTCGCCGCGGGCCTCGCCCTCATGGCCACCCTCGACGGCGCGAGCCCGATGCCCCGGGTGCTGGCCTACGTGGCGGTCATGGCCCTCGGGAACGGCATGTTCCAGTCGCCGAATACCTCGCTCATCATGTCCAGCGTGCCCCGCGCGGCCCTCGGCGTCGCCGGGAGCCTCAACGCCTTCATCAGGAATTTCGGCATGGTCTTCGGCATCTCCGCCGCGGTGTCCCTGCTCTACGGCCTCATGGGCGCGTATCTCGGCACGCCGGTATTCTCCTACGTCCCGGGCCGGGACGACGCGTTCTTCCACGGCATGGGCGGGACCTATCTCGCCGCCGCGGCCGCCTGCGCGGTCGGCGCGGCTTTCACCCTGGTCCGGCTCGTCGGCGCGGGGCGGCCGCCCAAGGCATCCCCGGAACCGGCGCCCGTTCCCGCGGCGGATTCCGAAGGGGCCGCGAAGGACTGAACGCGGAAGGTTTTCGGGCGCCCGTGCCCCGAAAAAAACCTTTTGCGCATAAATGTTTGAGCTTCCGGCCGTTGCGGTGTATAGTTTTAGTATACCTTACCAGGTCGGAGCCGGAAATGAACAAGTTTGCCTTCATCGCGATGCCCGCCGATCTTTCCTTCCCGAGGGGGCGTACTGCCCGCGCGCGGCCGGGAGTCCGGGCGGCCGCGGGAGGATACCGTTGATGAAACTGACCATCTGGGGTTGCCGGGGGTCCATAACCACGCCGGGTATCGAAACCGTCCGTTACGGCGGCGAATCGACCTGTTTCGAGATTCTCACCGACGAAAACGAGACCATCATCGTGGACGCCGGGTCGGGTATCCGGCGCCTGGGCAACGAGATCGCCCGGGACAAGACGCGACGCAAGATAACCCTGCTTTTGACCCATTCCCACTGGGACCATCTCGCCGGTTTCCCGTTTTTCAAGCCCGCCTTCATCCCCGGGTTCACGATTACCGTGTGCGGGGGGGACGATTCCCCGGTCCGCGTGCTCGAAAGCCTGCGCCACCAAATGGACCCGCCCTATTTTCCCGTGGACATGGGCGCCATGAAGGCGGAGTTCGTCATCGGCTGCAACTGCGCCGAGGGTTGCTGCGACCACCGGCTTCCCATGATATCCCCGGGGCACCGGTGCGAGTCGATCGCGCTCAACCACCCGAACGGGGGTTACGGCTACAAGTTTACCGGGAAGACCGGGCGCTCGATCGTGCTGCTCACGGATAACGAGCTCCGCTACCGCCATCCGGGCGGGCCGGACCGAGCCGCCTACGTTGATTTTTGCCGGGGCGCGGAGCTTCTGATCTACGATGCCCAGTACACCGAGAAGGAATATGAGCGCACGATAAGCTGGGGTCATTCGACCTTCCGGGACGCCCTGGACCTGGGAGTGGACGCCGGGGTCAAGCACCTCGCCATGACCCACCACGACCCTGACCATTCGGACGACGACCTCGACCGCATCGCCGCTGAATGCGCCGAATACCTCGCATCGAAGGGCGCGGAACTTTCCTGGGAGCTGTGCCGGGAAGGCGCCGAATATTTCGTCTAAACCCGCTTGCGGCGGCGGCGCCGTCGTGGCATTATCTTCTCATGAACGCGAATAACCCGCGCGGACGGGCCCTCCGGGCGGCCTGTTCCCTCGCAATTCTTTTAACCCTGATACTTTCTCCCCTCGCGGCCTCTGGCGGCGCCGATTCCGGCTCCTACACCGAGGAAGGCTTCGTTAAGTCCGTTTCCCGGGCCCTCGGGCACGGGCTCGACGATAACGAGAAGGCGGTCGCCCAGGCCACCTGGTTATGGTACGACCAAAAATGCGACCACAAGTGGGACAAAAAGGGCTGGGGCCTCGCCGTCGAGTCCGGGGCGAAAAATTGCCGGAACGACGCGATGCTCGCCGCGGCGAAGGCGGGGAAATTCGGCGAAAAGCTCCTCAAGGCCCTCGTCGTGGCCGCCGGCGACGCCGCGGAAGGCTTTTCCGACTGGGTCGAGAAAACCAGCGCGCGCTACGGCGAGAAACCCTAAGGCCGGAATACTAGCACTTGGTCCAGGCCCCGTTCGCCTTCGACGAGGCGATGACCGCCGACACGAAGCGCATGCCCGCGAGGCCGTCCTCGGCGGTCGGGAAGTGGAGCGCCAGGGGATCGCAGGTCGTGCCGGCCCTTCTCGCCGCGATGGCTTCCGCCGCGTCGGAGAAGAGGTTCGCGAAGGCCGAGGGGAAGCCCTCGGGATGCCCGGCCACGATCCGGGAGGAACGGCGCGTCAGGGGATGGCTTCCCGGCCCGTTGGGGGTGCGAACCTCCGCGGGGGCGCCGAGGGGCTTGAAGTCCAGCCGCTGGGGCAATTCCTGCATCCACTCCACCGAGCCCTTCGAGCCGCTTACCCGAATTCTCAGGCAATTTTCGACTCCCGCCGCCGCCTGGGTAACCCAGAAATTGCCGCGGGCGCCGTTAGGGAACCGGAGCAGGGCCCCTGCCCAGTCGTCCACCGTGTGGCCCGGCACGATGCTTCCCATATCGGACGCGACCTCGGATACCTCGAGGCCCGTAATGAACCGCAGGAGATTGTGGGCGTGGGTACCGATGTCTCCCATAACCCGGGAAGGGCCTGCCTTCGCCGGGTCGAACTTCCAGGTCCGCGGCCCCGTGAGGTTCGCGGGCTGGGGACCGGCGTTTCCGCCCTGCACGTATTCGACCTGCACGAGGCGGATCTCCCCGAGCTCGCCCGCGGCCGCCATCGCGCGGGCCTGGCGCACCATGGGATAGCCAGTGTAGTTGTGGGTCAGGCAAAACACGAGACCGGTCTCCCGCGCCTTTTTCGCGAGGAGTTCCGCCTCCTCGAGGGTGTTCGTCATCGGCTTGTCGCAGATTACGTCGAACCCGGCGTCGAGGGCGGCCATGGCGTAACGGTAATGGGAGTCGTTCGGCGTCATGATATCCACCGCGTCGATCCCGTCCGGCCGGGCGCGTTCCGCCGCGATCATCTCGTCGAAGCTTGAGTAGAGCCGGTCCGGGGCGAAGCCCATGGCGCGGCCCTGGGCCAGGGCCTTTTCCGGATTGGAGGAAAGCACTCCCGTGACTATCTCGTAGCGGTCGTCGAGCCGTGCCGCGAGCCGGTGCATGGGCCCGATGAACGAGGGTTCCGCGCCCCCGACCACCGCGAGCCTTATCCTTCGCCCGAGCCGTTCCATTACCGGGTTTACGCTCATTTTTGGCCTCCCTTTCCCATGGCCGCGACGTCGCCCGACCTGACGCCGGAAATGTAATCCCTGAGGGTGGCGACCACCAGGGCATGGTCCTCTTCCTGGGGCAGCCCGGAGACGGTCACCGTCCCCACGATCCCGGTTCCCTTGACCGTGAGCGGG
>QKCE01000003.1 GCA_003245785.1 Spirochaetales bacterium
CCCTCCGCCGAGCGTGAAATACTTCTCGGTAGCAGGAATTCCGGGCCCGCAACGGATCTCCCCGTTCCCGAGAAAGCGCCGAAGGCTCGTCTCGAAGGAGTCCGGTCGGGCGAGGGGGGCGAAAAAGCCCGTAACGGGATCGCCGATGCGCCGTTCGAAGAGTATGGCGCCGTCTGAGTCAACCCGGGTATCGGAGTACCAGGAATAATAGACGGGGTCGACCCCGAAGGAATTATACAGGAGGAATTCCATCTCCGGAACGAGGTCGATGACTCGGGGCTCGTCTGAAACGTTTTCCGCGGAAACGATCCAGGCCTCGGCGGTGCCCTCTCGGGGCACGAAAACGGTTTGGCTTACCCGCACGCCGTTCTTTTCCCCGGTCCAGCCCGTGGCCCCGGGTTCATGGCGGCATACCCAATCGTCCAACTCCGTCTTGCAGGGCCACCAGGAAGGGGACCACAGGTCCCCGGAATCCCGGTCCCGCACGAACACGAAGCGGCCCTTGGAAGGATGAAAAAAATCGTAATTCGAGACCGCGATGCGCGGTTGGGCCAAGGTAGTCGCGTAGGCGTCGCCTATGTGCGAGATCTTGAGCCCGTACTCCGCGTTGGAGATATAGTTGTACCAGGGTCGGTTGAGCTGCGGAACGTAGGTTTCGAAACCCTCGTCGGTCAGCCCCCAGTCGGTAGTCGCGTTTTGGAACATGGTTCCCCCTTACATATAATCCGGCTCGGGCCGGTATCTATAGTTCAATCGTGTTGGTACAACCATAGTACAAACCCGTGATTCTGGCAAGAAGAAAATTCGCGGAGTTCTGCTTTTCGGTTACGAAGGGGAACTCCGCGTAGTTTTCTTCTATAAGTTTATCGTACCGGCCCTTTGTACCGCGTCATGTCCAGGGCATCGAGCGTTTTCCCGTAAGAGGGAAGTCGCGCCTCAAACGATTCGAGGCTTCGCCGCTCCTTGGGGCTCCACAGGGCTTCCGCGATGGCGCCCATGCGGGGGAAGTACATGTATTCGGCGATTCGGCTCGCGTAAATCACCTCGGACCAGAGATTACACTGCCCCCCGAGCACGAGGGCCTCCTGGGCTTCGTTCATGCCGGGCACCACGGGATCCATCGAGTAGGACTTCTCGATGGTGGCCACCTCCAGGTGGCCCGGTTCCTCGGGGCTGTCGAGATGCTTGAAATTGACGTAACAGCCGTCGGTCAAGGCGGTCATGATGACGGGATGCCCTTTGGAACTCGCCTCGATACCCCCCTCGCGTCCGCGCCAGGACATGACGATCATATCCTTGGGCAAGCCGAGCACTTCCGTGCCTTCCAACACCTCGTCCCAGCCTATGGGCGTTTTGCCCCTCGCCTCGAGCATGTTCGCCAGGCGCACGGTAATCCAGCTTTGCAGTTGGGGAATCTTCTCCAAGCCGAGGGATTCGAGCCGGGCTTTGCATTTCGGGCATTCTTCCCAGCGATTGAACTTCACCTCATCCCCGCCGATATGGACGTACTTGGAGGGAAAGAGCCGGACCAAGTCGTCGAAAATAGCCTCGAAAAGGGGGAATATACCGTCGTTACCCGCGCAAAGTACCTCTTGGAAGATGCCGTAACGGTCCTCTACTTTATAAGGCCCGCCGGTACAGCCCAGTTCGGGGTAGGCGGCGAGGATGGCGCTGGCGTGGCCCGGTAAGTCTACCTCGGGCACCACGTCCACGTGACGGGCGGCCGCCCAGTCGACAACCTCCCGTATGTCTTGTTCGGAGTAAAAGCCTCCCACCACGAGGTCCTGCCAGGTGGTTTTGCTGTCATGCCGCCACGCTCCGACCTCCGTGAGCTTCGGGTACGCTTTCACCGGGAGCCTCCACCCCTGATCGTCCGTGAGATGCCAATGAAACACGTTAAGGTGATGCATGGAGGCGGCATCGATCATCTTTTTGATAAAGGCGACGGAGTAAAAGTGCCGGGACGTATCTAGCATAAAGCCCCGCCAGGGAAATCGGGGGGTATCGACTATATTGGCTAAGGGTAGCTCGATCTCCCCGCCGTCGGCGCGTCCGGCTAGGATCAGTTGACGCAGGGTTTGCAGCGCGTGATACATGCCGCGATTGCCCGAGGCGCGGCATTGGATTCCCTCGGGGCTTATCGATATTTCGTAGCATTCTCCCTCGCGTCCCGTCGCGTCGGACTTTGCCGTCGTCTTTTCGCAGACAATGGGCACGGCGCCGTTTAGTTCTTTCGCGATCGCGAAGGGTACCTGGGTTTTAAAAACGGCCGTTTCGTTGCTGAATGCCCCGTCTGCGCGAATTTCAAACCCCCGGGGTATGGGGAGCGATCCCCCGTGTATGTTGAGCGTGGCCGGTATCGGTACTATTCCCGGAATCGTCATGTTATTTCCTCCTCTTTGTCTCTTCGGACACTCAATTCGTTTCCTGCACAAATTCACAAAAATTATGTTGACAAGTTCCAGAAAGAGTGTAAAATCAAGTATGTACAGTGAACAAACAAACCGCTGTGTATGTCAAGCTATGTGGAGCGGAACATACCGCTTACATATAACTCGCATTAGTCTCTGTAGGAGGAGAATGACATGAAATTAATGAAAAAAGCTCTTGTCGTCGCGTTCTTCGCGATACTGGCTTCCGGTCTCGCGTTCGCGGGCGGCAGCAAGGACAGCAAGGCCGCCGACGGAAAGGTCACCCTGAAGGTACTCAACTACCTCGACATGACCTCCGCGAACAGCGCCGACGAAATCACTTCCGTGTGGGATGCCTTCAGCGCCGCCAACCCCGACATCATCGTCGAGCGCGAAGACCTCTTCAACGATCCCTTCCACCAAAAGACCGAGGCGTACGCCGCCGCCGGCCAGGTGCCCGACGTCGTTTACTGCTGGCCTTCCGGACGGTCCACCACCCTCCACACCAAGCACCTGCTTAAGGACATCACCCCCTTCCTCGAGAAGGACGGCATGGTTTCTTCCTTTAACCCCAACGCCCTGGCTCCCCAGGTCGGCGGCTACCTCGCCGAACTCCCCATGGGCCTTACCCAGACCTCCGTTATCTACGTGAACAAGGCCGTTCTTAAGGAATGCGGGCTCACCCCCGCCAAGACCTACGAAGAGCTCAAGGCCCAGGTTCCCGTCCTCAAGGCCAAGGGTTACGACACCATGCTGATGGCGAACGCCGACACCTGGGTTATGCAGTCCTGCCTCTTCTCCGATATCGCCGGTCGATTCGGCGGCGAAGGCTGGAGCGACAAGATCCTTAACGGCCAGGCCAAGTTCACCGACGCCTCCTTCGTGAACGCCCTCGCTTTCGTGAAGACCCTCTATGCCGACGGCGTGCTCTCCAAGAACACCCTCGCCACCACCTACGGCGACGTGGTCGGCCAGTTCGCCGCCTACAAGGGCGCTTACCTCATCGACGGCGACTGGCGCACCGGCGCGTTCATCACCGACAAGTCCACCGGCCAGGCGCTCATCCCGCCCGCCAAGCAGTCCAGCGACATCTCCATGATGGTGTTCCCCGCCATCCCCGGCGCCAAGCTTAACGATTCTACCTCCGTTATCGTCGGTACCGGCTGGGGCATGAGCTCCGCCATCCCCGCGGGTTCCGCCAAGGAAGTTGCCGCTTGGAAGCTGATGAAGTTCCTCGCCAGCAAGGAAATCGCCACCTGGCGCGTCTCCACCGGCGCCACCCCGACCCCGGCCCGCACCGACATCGATACCGCCGCGATCAAGCTCGAGCCCATGCAGCAGATGATCGGCGCCTTCGGTAAGCAGTACAAGAACTCCACCGTCGTTATCGACGGCGTGTTCGCCGGCCCCGTTTACGAGCCCCTCAACTCCGGTCTCCAGGAGATCGGCCTCGGTTCCAAGACCCCCGAGCAGGTTGCCGCCGCCGTGCAGAAAGCCTTCGAAGAGTGGAAGGCCGCGCAGTAAGGTTCTCTACCGCGACGTCCGCGAGGGCGCCGCGTTAAGAAAGCTCTCTCTCTGATTAACCGCCCGTGGGGTTTCCCGCGGGCGGTTTCTTTTTTCTCGCGCAAGAAAAAATCTCCTTTTGCTCCGCCGAGGATACCCGGTGGTTACCCGATACGGGCGAACGGTTTCTTTTGGGAGCTTGCTCCGATGTTTTTGATTCCCCCTTGGGGCAAAAAAAAGATTGGACAGCGAAGATTTTTCTTGCATTTCCCCATAACCAGGGTATACTGATGTAAGTTGAAGTAAGAAACCAACATACCTGAGGGCTATTCTCGGTTCCCTATACCATGGCTAGAATATCCCTTGGGAACGTAGTTTCGAGGAGGAGAATATGAAGTTTACGAAGAAAGTGGCGATTACGACGGTCGCGGCCCTTATGGCCTGCGGTCTCGCCTTCGCGGGTGGCAGCAAG
>QKCE01000266.1 GCA_003245785.1 Spirochaetales bacterium
GCGCCGGGACCGGGGTCGCTCCTCCTGCCCCTCCTCATCGTGGCCTTCGGCCTTGCCCTCATCGCATTCCTTTTCCTGGTCACCTTCGAACGCCCGGTCGAAAGCCCCCAGATTCAGACCCTGGATTCCGGCATGACCATCGCCCTCCAGGGCACCGCGACAGTGATCGGCTCGAGCGACCAGGCACAGATGACGATCGTGGGGAATCCCGCCGTCGACGCCGAGCACGCGACCATCTTGCGGGACGACGACTCCGGCACGTTCACCCTCGTATCGAAGCGGCGCGTCCGGGTCAACAACAACCCGGTTACGAAGCGGTCCCTGTCGCCCGGCGACGTAATCCAGATCGAGGGCACCACGATTGTCTTCGACGCTCCGGAGACGACGAAGCCTACAAAGCCGACCAAACCGCCAAAAAGAAAGTAAAGTAAGCCTTCATTCGCGAAGGGGGCGCGTGTCCACGTCCGGACGCGCGCCCCTTCATCCGCTCCGGTGTGTAAAAGTAATTTCGACGGCGTGGACGTTTTAACCCGGAGGAATCCCCAGGGTCGAAAAGACGTAACCCGTTATCGAAGCGCAATAGGAATCAAGGTCTTGTGGAAGGCCGCTCTTCGTCCAGTGCAGCAGGGCTCCGAACAGCGCGGAGCCCAGGAAAACGACGCAATTGTCGTCGATCAAAACCCCCTTCTGCCGGAAACTGACGCTAAGCAGCCCCAACAGCTGCCCGATTTGCGCCTCGAGGGTTTTTACGAACTGGCTGTAATAGGCGGGGTATTTGCCATCCTCGAGGATGACCAGCAAAAATGACTTGTGGGCCGTGCAATTTGCCGCGACGAACTTCATCAGGTTGAAAATCCTGTCGTAAAGAACGGCGTCCGCGTATTTACCGGTAACGCGTTCGGGTATGGAGATAATGTCCAGCAGGCACATGGAGAGAAGCTCGAACTTATCGGAGAAATGCGCGTAAAACGTGCTTCGGTGAATTCCCGCTTCCCGGCAGATATCCGTAATTGACACGGTCTCGAAGGATCTTTCCCGGGAAATGAGCTCGATAAGGGCGCGCTTTATGCCGTCGCTCGTCTTGTCGAAAGCCGTCGATAAAAGGGGTTCCATGGCTTTTCCGCCTCCTGGCAGGACAATCATCCGCGTCGGGGAAACCGGGGCTTGCCGCGGCTTCGCCCCGCGGCGCGCGGGCCTGGCAAAGGTCATTTACCCGTTACCCGCATAATATCATATGGCGATCGGGTTCGCCCCTGACCGCGGCCCGTTAAGCATGTTTCCTCGCCGTTAGTGCCCTTCGGGGAATTGCCTTCCGCTCGCCCACTTCCTGTGGGCTCCCTCCAGGCCTCCTCCGGTGCCTGCCGCCGCCATCCATGGCGGCTCCTCCCGCTGGAAACTGCGTTGCGAATCGCATTCGCTCGGCGGCACCTCCGGTTCAATCGCTCGAAGCTTCGCCGCGAATCCCCCCTGCCCCAAGAAATAAAAAAACCGACCGGCGTTGCCGATCGGTTTTTTTAAGTCGGGCAGGGGGGAATTGAACCCCCGACCTCTTGGTCCCGAACCAAGCGCGCTACCCCTGCGCTACTGCCCGGAAATGCCGACTTGCGTCGGCTATATGTTATCAGGATCCCTATTGGGTAATGCCGCTTGTCGGATCCTGCTGCGGCACAGAATAAAAAGCCCGCCTGTAAACAGGCGGGCTTAGGCGGGAGCGACGGGGCTTGAACCCGCGATCTCCGGCTTGACAGGCCGGCGCGATAACCAGCTTCGCTACGCCCCCGTGACGTTGATGAATATATCTGAACGCCCCTAAAGTGTCAATACGGTTTCCCCAAAATCTTGCGAAATCGCGCCGGCCTTCGCGTTGACAGAAGCAAACCGCCATGGTACCCTACTTCCTACCATAAATTCTTGACACCGGAAAGGAAGTTCTATGTCAAACCTCAAAAGAAATATGCTTTACGGCGGGGCGGTGTTTATCCTCCTCCTGTCCGTCGTTACCTTCGTCGCCATTCCCTCCGCGGGAAATTCCGTCGCCAAGCAGAACACCATCACCTTCGGAAAGTGGGACGGTACCCCCATCGAATACGTGCAGGACAGCTACTTCATCCGGCAGATCCAGTCGATATCCGATCAGATGAAGGCCCAGGGCCAGGAAATCAACCAGTATTCCTATTACTCGGTGATGCAGTCCGCCTTCAACTCCGCCGTCGTTCGCCTCGCCATCCTCGAGGAGCTCAAAATCGCCGGCTACAAGGTACCCCAGTCCGCGGTCGACAAGGCGCTCATTCCCTATTACCTGGATTCCAACGGCCGTTACTCGACCAAGCTCTACAACGAAACCGCGGAAACCACCCGTGCGTCCCGGCGCGCTACCTTGACCGAGGATCTCACCGCCCAGCGTTATATCGACGACGTATTCGGCGACGCGAACGCCAACTACGGGCTGAAGACCGCCCCCGGCGAAACCGACCTCATCAAGAAAATGTACGGTCCCGACAGGATCTTCAATTTCGTTTCATTCTCCACCGCCGCCTATCCCGACGCGGAAACCGCCGCCTGGGGCAAGGAACACGCGGACCTCTTCGTTAAGCACGATCTCTCGGTGATCACCGTGGAGACCGAGGCGGCCGCGAAGAAGGTCGCCGCCTCCCTCTCGAAGAACGAGGTTTCCTTCGAGGACGCGGTCACCACCTACTCCACCCGCGTCGGTACCGACGCCGCCGGCAAGCTCACCAAGAGCTTCCGGGTCGATCTCAACAAGCTTTTCGCTGACGCCAAGGACCTCGACGCCGTGCTCGCCCTCGCTCCCGGCGCGGTCAGCGGTATCGTGAAGGCCGACAAGAATTGGGCGATCGTCCGCTGCGATTCCGAGGCCAAGGCCGCGGATTTCGCCGACCCGACCGTGATCGCCGCCGCCGCTTCCTACATCAACGAGAACGAGCGCGGACGCGTCGAGGATTACTTCGTCGCCAAGGCCAAGGAGTTCACCGCGATGGCGGATAAGGACGGCCTCGACGCCGCCTGCAAGGCCTTCGGGGTGGAAAAGAAAACCACAACTCCCTTCGGCATCAACTACGGCGACGTGAACATCCTGAGCGCCGTCCCGGTGGATACCTATACCGAGCTTTCCGGCGCGCAGACCAACGAAACCTTCTTCAAGACCGCCTTCAGCCTAGCGCCCAACGCGGTGTCCGAACCGATCCTGCTCGGCTCGAACGTGGTAGTTCTCCAGCTCGCCGAGGAACAGGCTGCCGACCCCCAGCTCGTCGACATGATTCCCGCCTACTATGATTACGTCTCCCGTTCCTGGGCCTCGGACGCGATTACCGCGAGTTTCCTCAGGAGCGACAAGCTCGAGAATACCTTCCTCGCCACGTACCTCAAATACTTCCTTAACTGACCGTGACGGACGGAACGATGACGGGAACCGGGTTTGCCGATTCCCGTCAGCCGGTTCCCGTCGAGACGGGACAAGGGCTGACGGTTCGCTATCTTGACCGTTGGCTCTATTCCCGCCGCGATCCTTCAAAAAATCCCGCCCTCGCGGCGGCATCGGTAGAACTCAGGCCGGAAACCCTCGTTTTTTGCCCTTCACCCCTGTTGGGATACGGCTTGGGCGAATTGCTCGCGCGGCTTCCCGAACGGTGCGCCGTACTCGCGGTCGAGGCGGACGAGCGGCTCATGGCCCTGTCCCTCGGCGCTATGCGGGCCGACGTCGTGTCCCACCCCAGCCTTCGCTACGTGCGAACGGCTTCCGTTTCCCGGCTGCTGGAGCTCGTGGACTCGCTCCCTTCCGCGCCTTTCAGGCGCGTGGCCAGGCTGGACCTTTCGGGCGGCTCGGCGGTGGACCCTGAATTTTACGCCTCCGCCCTGTCGGCCCTTGACGAGTACGTGTCCCGATGGTGGAAAAACAGGATTACCCTCATGCGACTCGGGCGGAACTTCGCGCGCAACCTCCTGACGAACATCGGCCTCGCGCGACGCGCCGTGCCCTTCGCGTTGCCCCTCGGACGGGCGCCGTTCATGGCCGCCGCCGGGCCCTCCCTCGAACGTGCCCTTCCCTTGATCGCGCGTTTTCGGGACCGCATTTTCCTCGTCGCCGTCGACACCGCGGCGAGGTATCTCGCGGACTCGGGCTTCCCGCCGGACGCCATCGTCCTCGTCGAGTCCCAATACTGGATCGATCCGGCCTTTCATGCCCTCGCGGGCAGCGGCATTCCCGTCCTCGCGGACCTGACCGCCCGGACCGCGAGCCTGTTGCGGTGCGGCGGGGCGCTTTCCTTTTTCCTTTCCGAATACGCGAAATCCTCGCTCATCGACCGGCTTGCCTCTTCCGGTTCCCCGCCCCTCACGATTCCGCCCCTCGGGTCCGTG
>QKCE01000214.1 GCA_003245785.1 Spirochaetales bacterium
GAGAACGCCCTGACCCTGCCCCGCGGTCCCTACCTCTCCAGCGGCAACTATTCGAGCGTTTACGTGATAAGCGGCGACAAGGCCGCGAAGAAAACCGCGACCTTCGGGATCACCGACGGCAACACGATACAGGTCCTCACGGGCCTCCAGGAAGGGGACCGGGTAATCACCTCGGCCTATCAGGAATACATCCACCTGAAAGAAATCGCGCTTTCCAAGTAAGGAGAAAAGCAATCATGATCAAGCTTGAAGGAATAGGCAAATATTGGGACAAGTCGGCGCTCGCGGAGGGATCCGAGCGGGTGTGGGGCCTTCGCGAGGTGGAACTCGAGATCACGAGGGGGGAGTTCGTGACGATCATGGGGCCTTCGGGCTCCGGCAAGTCCACCCTCCTGCAAATCCTGGGACTCCTCGACCTTCCGAGCGAGGGAAGGTTCCTTCTCGAGGGCCAGGACGTCATGGGGCTTCCCGACCGGGAGCTCGCCCGTATCCGGAACAGGTTCTTCGGTTTCGTGTTTCAGAGCTTTCACCTGCTGCCCGAGCTGAACGCCATAGAGAACGTGCAGCTCCCGATGACCTACGCGGGCATTCCGGCCCGCCAGCGGGTCGAGCGGGCGACGGAGCTTCTCGAGAAAGTCGGGCTTTCCCACCGCATGAAGCACCACCCGCGGGCGATGTCCGGCGGCGAGCAGCAGCGCGTGGCGATCGCCCGCGCCCTCGCGAACGACCCGGGCTTCCTGTTCGCCGACGAGCCCACCGGTAACCTGCCCTCCGAGACCGGCCGCCAGATAATGGATATCATCCGCGACCTGAACAAGGAAGGCATGACCATCATCATGGTTACCCACGACGACGCGCTTGGCAAGATGGGCACCCGCTGCGTGAAGCTCGCGGACGGCCGGATCGTCGGCTGAAGGGGGGAAACATGAACGCGTTCAAACTGAGCGTGCGGTATATCCGCTCGCGCAAGCTGGAATCCGCGCTGGCCCTCACGGGCATCGTGCTCGGGGTGGCCACCCTCGCGGGGACCCTTTCCCTCGTTTCCAGCTATCGGTCCTATTACGACAAATTTTCCCGCTCCCCCGAGGCGCGCCAGGTTACGGTCCGGCAGGCGACGCGGGTGCGGAGCCAGGGCGACGAGGCGGCGGTCCTGATCGGCACCACCGAGGTCGACAATATCGAGTTCACCGCGACGGACGCCCAGCAGGCGGTCGACGAAAACGTGAACGTGGAAAGCTACTACGAAGCCGAGTTCCGGAGCTTCGCCACCACCGCGAGCAGCTCCCAGTCCACCGGGTTCGGCGGGCCGGGCGGCTTCGGCGGACCCATGACGATGACCGTCACCCAACAGGGCGGCGGGACTTCCCAGGCCGGCGGCACCGCCTCGGCGGGCACTTCCGCGTCCGGTAGCGCCTCGGCATCCGTAGGCGGCGCCCAGGGCGCCCAGGCCGACGGAGCGCCCCCCGGCGGCGACATGTCGAGCGGCGACGGCGCGCCTCCCGACATGCAGTTCATGCAACAGGAAGAGGTCGACACGAGCCTCGAAAAACCCACCGTGGAAGAGATAAACGGCGCCATGGTCTCGGGCGGCTTCTTCGCCGCCTACAACCTCCAGGCGAAATACGGCGACGTGCTGTCCGACTCGGCTACCGGCTCGGCCGCGACCGGCGTCGTCCTCGGCGCCGACCTCGCGGACAAGCTCTACGCCAGCGTCACGGACCCTTCGCAGCTCATCGGCATGAAGCTCATCCTGAACAACCTCTCGTACACCATCGTCGGCGTGCTCGAGCGCGACCAGTGGAACAGCTCAGGACGTAACGTGTCCTTCAACGACATGGCCTTCGTTCCCACCATGGCGATGCGCTTCGGGGCGAACCGGCGCCAGCAGTATCGCGAGCTCAGCTTCTCGGTGCCCGAGAGCGGCGACCCCGCGGCGGCCGTCATTGAGCTGGAAAACTTTTTCAACGCCAAGTACGGCGAGGGCGCGGTGCTCGCCGAGGGCAACCTCGACCGCTTCCGCAGCGAGGTGACCAAGCGCGAGCGCATCCTCAGCCTCATGGCGATCCTCGCCGCGGCGAGCGCGCTTACGGCGGCGATCAACCTTTTCAACCTCATGACGAGCCGCGTCATGCGGCGGCGGCGGCCCATCGCGATCATGCGGGCGATCGGCGCGTGGAACATGCGCGTCTTCGCCCAGATCATGGTGGAAGCCGCGGTAATCGGCGTTTCCGGCGCCCTCGCGGGCCTCGCCCTCTCGCCCCTGGTGGTGAAGGTGCTCGGCGCGATGCTGGAAAGCAACTCCTCCGGGCAGAGCATCCCGGTTTCCGCGAACCTGCCCGTCATGGTAGCGGTCGGCTTCGGGGCCCTGTGCGTCTCGCTCCTCTTCGCCGCCATACCGGCGCGGTCCGGCTCCCGGCTGGTCATCACCGACGCGCTGCGTTCTGAATAAGGAAGGTTTATCATGGTGAAACGAACGTTTTGGAAATGGTACCGGATCATAATGACCCATCCGGTCCGCAACCTGCTTCTCATATTGACTACCGCGATCGGGACCGGCGCCCTGGCGCTCTCGATGCAGACTACCGCGCGGCTCGACCGCCTCGTCCTCCAGACCACCGGCGGCACTGACCGCCGGGTGGTAATCGCCAACGCCGAGATCGGCTCCGACGGCGAGCTCGACTGGACCATGCCGTTCCAGTTCGACGCCTCCTATCGGGAATCCTTTCCCGAGGACGTCCGGGGCGTGACCGCGGTCTCGGTCGTCAACAACATGCCCATGGACCAGATACAGGTGAACAACCAGTACTGGAAGCCTTCCGGCGTGATCGGCACGGACCAGTACTACGACGAGGTGATGGGCCTCAAGCTCGTGGCGGGTACCTTCATCTCGGCGGACGACGTGACGGACCGGAACAAGGTCCTCGTCATCTCCGAGCGGGCCGCGAAAACCCTCTTCGGGAGCGCCGAGGCCGCGACGGGACAGACCGTCGCCGTGGATAACGGCTTCCGCATGTTCACCCGGGAAATCGCCGGCGGTTCCGGCGCGAACGCCGCGCGGCGGACCTCGCCCTGGAGCAACTACACCGTCGTGGGCGTGTACGCCGATCCGACCCGTTTCGAGGCGGAAAATTACGGCATCGAGGACTACCTCATGCCCTATACCTCCCTCCTCCCGAGCGGGATGGACTTCTCCATGCCGGTCCGCATGTTCGCCGCCCGGATCACGAAGACCACCGTGGCCAACGTGGAATCGGCGATCCGCGCCAACCTCGACGAAAAGACCGGCGACCAGGTGAAGGTCTCGGTGTGGGAAGGCTCCCCGGACAGCCCCGGCGTGTCGACCATCGACAAGGCCCGGGAGTCCCTGAGCGACCTCTCCCTCGTGACCTCCGGCCTCGGGGTGCTCATCCTGATCATCGCCGCCTTCGGCATCGTCTCGGGCCTCCTCGTGGACGCCGCGGACCGCGCCAGGGAAATCGCCCTCAAGCGGGCCCTCGGCATGACGGTCTACCAGGGAACGGTGGAACTCTCCGGGCGGAGCATGGTGCTCGCCGGCGCGGGGGGCCTCATAGGCCTCCTCCTCGCGACGGCGCTCTCCATACCCATGCGGGAAATCCTGGTTCCCTACCTGGACGCCCTCGGCATCAGCTCGACCGACCTTTCCTCCCGCTTCTTCGAGATAAGGACCGTGCTCGCGCCGGTGGCCGCCCTCGCGCTGGCCTTCCTTTTCAGCCTCCTGCCCGCGGCCCGCGCCGCCGGCGCCTCGATCGTCGAAGGGCTCAAGGAATAATAAAGGATAGAACGATGAAACGATATACGAACCAATCAACCGCCTTCCCGCGCGCCGAATCCGGGCCGGCCCGGGGGCCGAGAATCGCCCTGGCCCTGGGCTTCGCCGCCCTCCTCGCGCTGCCCGCCCGCGCGGTAACCCTCGAGGACGCGATGAACGCGGCCCTCGCCAACGACTCGACCCTCGCGGACGCGAAGAGCAACCTGGAGATCGCGCAAAACTCTCTCTTCAAGTCCGCCTCGCCTTACGGCTCCAGCCTTTCCCTCTCGGGCACGGCGAAGGGTTCCTCCTCCTCGGACGCCTCTACGGCCCAGGCGGGGCAAACGTCCTCCTCGGAGGTCCAGAAGTCCGTCACCGCGAGCCTCGCCGTCCCCCTGGCGAACTGGCTCACCGTCGGCGCCTCGGGAACCACGGACCTCGAGACGAACTCCGGTACCCTCTCCCTTACCCTGAGCCCCTTCGCGAAGGCGGACTCCTCGGCGAAAACCGCCTGGCAAAAGGCGGTCATCCAGTCCGCCAGCGCCGTGCGCCAATCCATGCTTTCCGTCCGCAAGGAATACCGCGCGGTACTCACCGCCAAGG
>QKCE01000053.1 GCA_003245785.1 Spirochaetales bacterium
GGAAGCGGGCGCCAAGTTCATCGTCTCCCCGGGCTTCAACCCCGCCGTGGTGGACTGGTGCATCGCCAACGGCATGCCCGTGGTTCCCGGCGTGAACAATCCCTCCAACGTGGAAGCGGGGCTCGAGCGAGGCCTCGAGGTCCTGAAATTCTTCCCCGCGGAAGCCTCGGGCGGAGTCGCCATGCTCGACGCCCTGGCGGGACCCTTCGGCCAGGTGAAGTTCATGCCCACCGGCGGGATCGGCCCGGACAATCTCGGGGACTACGCCAAGCGGGCGAACGTGCTCGCCATCGGCGGCAGCTGGATGGTGAAGGCCGACCTTATCGATTCCGGCGACTGGGCCGGGATCACGAAGCTCTGCCGCGAGGCCGTCACGGCGGTGCACGGCTTCAGCTTCGCCCACATGGGAATCAACGGCGCCGACGAGGCCGAGGCGAAAAAGGCCGTCGGGCTTTTCGGCCTCTTCGGTTTCGCCCCGAAGGAGGGTAACTCCTCCATCTTCGCCGACACGGTAATCGAGGTGACGAAGTCTCCCTTCCGCGGCGCGAAGGGCCACATCGGCCTGAAGTGCTGGAACGTGGACCGGGCGGTCTCCTACCTGGAAACCCAGGGTTTCAGGGGAGTCGAGGAAACCGCCAAGCGCGAGAAGGGCAAGCTTACGGTAATTTACCTGGAGCCCGAAATCGCGGGCTTCGCCGTCCACCTGATCAAGGCGAAATAAGACGGAAAAACCCGGCTGTCAAAGCCGGGTTTTTTTATCTCCTTCGGCGGAAAGGTCAGGCGAAGAGGAAGGGCTCCGCCGTGCCTTCCACGGTCACGTTCTCGAACCGGGGCTCCTCGGCATTCAGAATCCTGAATCCACGGCCGGAGGCTTCGGGAATGCCCAGGTACATGTCCGACTCGTCGGTGGGCGTAGCCGAGGCCTCGTCCACGGTGAAGCGGCAGTCCGAAAGGGAAAGCCCGGTGACCGGCGCTTCCGGAAGCCCCGCGATGAAGCCCGCCGATGCCCGGCAGCCCGTGGCGACGATCCGCGCGATTTTCACGTTCCGCACGGTAGGGGTCACGTCGGTGACCGGCAGGGCGCAGGCCTCGAAATGCCCGTCCTCGCGCGTCGCGCCGCAGCGGTAGTACATGTTGATCACCATGGGGCAGAGGTTCTTCTCCATCGTCAGGTCGCGGAACTCGAGGTTCTCGATCGCCCCTCCCCTGCCCCGCCGGGTCTTTATGCGGATGCCCCGGTCGGTGGAACGGAAGGCGCACCGCTCGGCGAGGACGTCGCGCACCCCGCCGGCGGTTTCGCTGCCGATTACGATTCCCCCGTGGCCGTCCCCGACCGCGCAGTCCCGAACGGTCACCCGCTCGGTGGGCCGGTTTACCCGGATCCCGTCGGGTCCCGAGCCGGACTTCAGCGCGATGCCGTCGTCCCCGACGGCGACGTCGCAACCCTCGATGGTCACGTCCGCGCAGGAGTCAATGTCGATGCCGTCGGTGTTCGGGGCGTCGTGGGGATTCCGGACGCTCACGTTCACGACGGAAAGGCCGTCGCAGTAGACCGGGTGGATCGTCCAGAAGGGCGAGTTCGACACGGTGACGCCCTCGATCCGCGAGTCAGCGCAGGATAGGAACTGTATGAGGGGCGGCCGGAGAAACTGCATTTCCCGCCCGCCGCCGCCGCCGGGCTGGTTCCGCCAGTCGGCGTTCAGCGCCGCGAGCTCCCGCTCGATCGGGGACTCGGGGTTTTTTTGTCCCCTCGCCCGCTTCGCCCTGAGGAGGTCCCACCAGGCCTTTCCGTTCCCGTCGATCGTTCCCTTGCCGGTGACCGACACGCCGCGCTGGCCCCGGGCGAACACGCAAGGGTGCATGGCATGGCATTCCACCCCTTCCCAGCGGGTGAAGACCGGCCGGTACAGTTCGGGGTCGGGGATGAAGGAAAGGGTCGCGCCCTCTTCCAGGCGGAGCTCGACGTTCGAGAAGAGCTCGATAGGCCCGGTGCGCCAGGCGCCTGGACCGACGACGAGGGTGCCGCCCCCCGAATCGCGGAGACGCGCGAGGGCGTCGGCGAAGGCTTTGGAATAATCCGGGCCCGCCGCGGAGGGGCCTTGTATGAAATCTGTTATGTTGAGGACCATTGGTCACGCTCCCGACGCTTTACTTTCGGCCATACAGCCGATACACTTGCCACCATGATGCAATTCGGACTCAGAGCCCACGATTTTGGCCGCCACGGCGCGGATGCCCTCGCGGATATCCTCGCCCCCATGAAGCCCGCCTCGATTCAGCTTGCCCTTTCCAAGGCCCTCGCCGATATCGACGGAACCCCCGGAACCTTGAGCCCCGGGGCCGCGCGGAAAATACGGGAGACCTTCGCCGCCCGGGGAATCGCGATATCGATCCTCGGCTGCTATATCAACCCGGTACACCCGGACCCCGACGCGCTGGAAGCCTCGCTCCGGCGCTTCGAGGAACACCTCCGCTACGCCCGGGATTTCGGGTGCGCGATAGTGGGCACCGAAACCGGCTCGCTCAACCCGGACTGTTCCTGGCATCCGGACACCGAGGGCGACGAAGCCTTCGACCGCCTGACCGAATCGGTCGCCCGGCTCGCCCGGGTCGCGGAGCGTACCGGGGCGATCGTCGGCGTGGAAGCCGTGGCGGACCAGCATACGATCGGTTCGGTCGAACGGATGGCCGAGCTTCTCCGCCGGGTCGATTCCCCCGCCGTCGGCGTGATCTGGGACCCCGTCAACCTGATTCCCGCGAAGGGAATCGACGGGAGCCAGGAAGCCTTCTTCCGGAAAGCCCTCGACGCCTTCGGCGACAAAATCGTCGCGGTCCACGTGAAGGACTTCCGGATGGTAAACGGGCGCCGGGACGGGACCCTGCCCGCCGGGGCGGGCGAGCTCGACCTGGGGCTTCTTTTCCGCCTGATCAACGGGCGGAAACCCGCGGTCGACGGGCTCCTCGAGAACGTCCGGCCGGAAACGGCGGCGGAAACCCTCGCGTTGGTCAGGAAACTGGACGCCGCCGGGGCTTGAGCCTTCGGAACCATTGTGGGGCGCGACGGGTCGTATCTCAATGACCCGTTCAGCCCTCTTTTTGGATTTTTCCGCACACGGAAATTTTCGCTAGGCATGGGGCCTTTTTTTAAGCTATACTTAAGAAATATGGATGTCGATCAATTTCTCAACGAGACTCACAGCACTCTCGACCAGATTCGCCAGCCTACAAACGAGTTATCGACCGACATCATCGTCCTTAATTCCTCGGAGCGAAGCCTCGTGAACCGGGTGTTCGAAAACCTCCGGGTATACTCGCCGGAAACCATGGTCGGCGTGGCGACCCGGATCATGGACCTCGAGCGGCTCTCCGTTTCCATTTCCCGCTACCCTTCCATGCACGAACGGGGCTTTCTCGCGGGCCAGCAACGGAGCTCCGAAACCCTCATAGACACCCTTTGCACCGTCGGCGACGGCGAGCGGCTCCTGTCCCTTCCGACCAAGGCGATCCTCGGCCAGGGCTTCCTCGTGGCGAAATTCCACGCCTTCGCCGCCCTCACCATGGTCGCGGTGAATTCCGCCTTTACGGACAACGACGTGCAGGAGCTCCGCCAGGCGACGCTGAACATCATGTTTACCCTGATGGCGGAGGACGTGTACCTGTCCATCCTCGACGACCCGAACCTGAGCCCGACCGTCCGGCGCGACGTGGCGGAAGCCCTGGCGGAACTGTGGGAACACCGGCTCGACCAGAACATTTCCCGCGTCGCCCCGGTTCTCGACGCGGTTTGGACCGTCCGGGACCAGATCGCCCCGAACTTCGGCACCATGATCGGCACGAGCGAGCTCTTGCTCCTCTCCATCGCCCTGGACGAGAACTGGCAACGGTTCATCTCGAACCGACTCGGGGATCAGGACGTGGCCGCCGCCATGGAGGAATTCCTTTTCGGCCTTTCCTCCGAGGATATCACCCTTATCCGCAAGGAGCTCCGTTCCCGCGGGCTGAACGCCATAGGCAGGGACGAGGTACCCACCATCGTTGGCCACAAGGCGACCCTTTCCAACGAGGATCCCCGCGTTTTCTACCGCGCCTATACCCAGCGCCGCATGAACGCCAACGCGCGCAAGCGCCTCGGCGCCACGGGGCCGAAGAAGACCCTCGAAGACCATTACATACAATTCCTCTTCGAAAAAAAACGGGAGCAGCAAAAAAATGCCAACTAAAAACACGCCCTTCCGGTTCGGCGAAAAGCTCAGGACCGTGCGGGAACGGAAAGGCTACACGCTGAAGGTCGTCGCCCAGGCGGCCGGGGTGAGCGAAAGCCTGGTTTCCCAGATCGAGCGGAACCGCGTGTCTCCC
>QKCE01000184.1 GCA_003245785.1 Spirochaetales bacterium
ACCGCGCCCTCAAGTCGAAGTATCTCGATACGGCAAACCCCTCCACTGCCCACATCAACGCCCTGCGCGTGCCCTGCATCCCCGAACGGATAATCGCCTACGTTTTCGCCGAGCAGAACCTGCTTTCTTCGGAGCAGACCCGGGGCCTCGTGGAGCGGTTGAACCTGAACAGGGAGTATCTCTCGAAGCGTCTGGCGGACAACAAGCGACCCTTGGCGCTCTAGGGCGGAAATTTATGCATTTTCAGGCGAAAAATTGCATTTTATTGCAGTTCGGCCTTGACCTGACCGATTGAAAGACATAGTATTTGAGAAAGTTTTTCAAAAGGAGAAGCGCGATGAACATGCATGGCTCGCCAGACTACATCTGCATCACTCAATCCAAATTGAATCTTCTCCGAACCCTCCGTCGCCGTCAGGCGTAATCAACCCTTCCTTTCGCCCCGTTTCCGGCCAAACCGGCAGCGGCAACTTCCCCTCAGCGGGTAATCAAATCGTATAGTTCCTGTTATACTTTTTTAAAAGACACTGGAGAAATACCATGATAAAGGCCGGTATTATCGGCGCGACAGGCTATGTCGGGGTCGAACTCGTCAGGTTCCTGCTCGCGCATCCGCAGGTTTCCGCGCTCGCCTTGAGCTCCGTGAGCTTCGAGGGACAGAACATCGCGGACATCTATCCGAATCTCCGGGGACAGCTCCGCGGCAAGACCGACGGAGTCCTTGGGGACGCCGATTCCGCAGTGGACTCCTCCGACGTGGTGTTCACCGCCCTTCCCCACGGTATAGCCGAGGAATGGGCCGCGAAATGCCTCGCGAAGGGCAAGAAACTGATCGACCTTTCGGCGGATTTCCGTTTCGACGACGACGAAGCCACCTTCAAGGCCTGGTACGGGAAGGATTGGTCCCATCCGGCGATCCACGCGACTTCCGTGTACGGCTTGCCCGAGATGAACCGCGCGGCCATCGCCAAGGCGAAGGTGGTCGGGAATCCCGGCTGCTACGTGACCGCCGCGACCCTGGCCCTCATTCCCGCCCTGGAAAAGGGGCTCGTGGACACGGGGATGGTGATCGTGGACGCGAAAAGCGGGATTACCGGAACCGGGCGGAACCCGGGAGCCACCAACAATTTTTCCGAGACCGGCGAGTCCTTCATGCCCTACGGCGTGGGCAAGCACCGGCACCAGCCGGAAATCGCCCGCAACATGGGGAAGGCGGCCGGCGGGCCGGTGAACGTGGTGTTCACCCCCCACCTCCTTCCCATGAGCCGGGGCATAGTCGCGACGACCTACGCGAAGCTCGCAAAGCCCGCGACGGCCGAGGAAGTCCACGCCCTCTACGCGGGGCGATACGCGGGGGAGCCCTTCGTGCGAATGCTTCCCCTCGGTTCCGTGCCCTCGACCCGGAACGTGCGAGGCTCAAACTTCTGCGATATCTCGGTGCACGTCGTCTCGGGCGGCACCGTACTGGAAATGGTTTCCGCCCTCGACAACATGGTCAAGGGCGCGGCGGGGCAGGCGGTACAGAACATGAACGTCATGTTCGGCTTCGCCGAGACCGAGGGCATCGACCTCATTCCGGCGGCCTTCTAGGCGCCCGGATAAGCGAAAGGGGACTGACATGAACTTTATAGAAGGCGGGGTATGCGCCCCGAAGGGATTCACGGCGAACGGCGTGCTCTGCGGCATAAAAAAGGGCAGGACCAAGAACGATCTCGCGGCCATCCTGTCGCGCTCTCCCTGCGCGGCCGCGGCGGTCTTCACGAAAAACCTCGTGAAGGCGGAACCCGTTAAGCTCACCATGAAGAACGTGGCGAACGGCAAGGCCCAGGCGGTCATCGCGAACGCCGGGAACGCCAACGCCTGCACCGGCGAGGAAGGCTACGCGAACGCGAAAAAGACCGCGGCCCTCGCCGCGGCGGCAATCTCGGCGGCGGGAACCCCGATCTCGGAGGACGACGTGCTCGTCTGCTCCACCGGGGTGATCGGCCAGCAGATTAATATCGGCGCCATCGAGTCGGGCATGAAGGGCCTCGTCACGGGGCTTTCCGGGGCCGGAAGCGGCAACGTGGCGGCCCGCGAGGCGATCATGACCACCGACACCCGGCACAAGGAAGCGGCCATCCGGGTGGAGATCGGCGGCGCGTCCGTCACCCTCGGCACCATGGCGAAGGGCTCCGGCATGATCCACATCAACATGGGGACCATGCTCGGCTTTATCACCACGGACTGCGCGATCTCGGCGGGAATGCTTTCCGAGGCGCTCCGGGAAAGCATCGAGGTAACCTACAACTGCGTGTCCGTCGACGGAGACACGAGCACCAACGATACCCTCCTCGTACTCGCCAACGGCATGGCGGGCAACCCGGAGATTACCTCCAAGGGAAAGGACTACGCGATATTCCTCGAGGCCCTTAACGCCCTCAACGTGACCATGGCGAGGAAAATCGCCGCCGACGGCGAGGGCGCCGAGCACCTTATCGAGTGCCAGGTCACCGGCGCGAAAGACGACGCGACCGCGCGGAACCTCGCGAAATCCGTCATCTCCTCGAGCCTCGTGAAGGCCGCCTTTTTCGGGAAGGACGCCAACTGGGGCCGCATCCTCTGCGCCATGGGCTACTCCGGCGAAACCTTCGGCCAGGCCGGCACGAGCGTCTCCTTCCGGAGCGCCGCCGGCGAGATCGAGGTATTCCACGAAGGGGTGCCCCTGGTCTTCGACGAGGACAAGGCGAAGAAGGTACTCGCCGAGGGCGAGGTGGCCATCCTCGCGAAGCTTTCCGACGGGAAGGGTTCGGGAACGGCCTGGGGCTGCGACCTCACCTACGACTACGTGAAAATCAACGGAGACTACCGGACATGAAAGACCTGATCGACAACAAGACCTGGGCGGAGGTACTCGTGCAGGCCCTCCCGTACTTCAAGGAATTCGTGGGGAAGACGGTGGTCGTCAAATACGGCGGCAACGCGATGCTCAACGAGGACCTCAAGGCCGCGGTGATGCAGGACATCGTGCTCCTGAATACCATCGGCGTGCGGACCGTCCTCGTCCACGGCGGCGGACCGGAGATAAACGGGATGCTCGAGCGGGTGGGGAAGGAGTCGAAGTTCGTGAACGGGCTCCGCTATACCGACGCCGAGACGATGGAGATCGTGCAGATGGTCCTGACGGGTAAGCTCAACAAGGACATCGTGGGTCTGATCCTGCAGGCCGGCGGGCCCGCGATCGGCGTGAGCGGCGTGGACTCGGGGCTCCTCAGGGCGAAGAAGATCGACAAGGACGGGGTAGACCTCGGCCTTGTCGGCGAGGTGACCCAGGTGAACCCCGGCATCCTCGTCTCCATGCTCGACCAGGGCTATATCCCGGTGGTGTCCACCGTCGCCGTCGGCGAGCAGGGGGACATGAACCGCTACAACATCAACGCCGACACCGCCGCCGCCCAAATCGCGGTGGCCCTGAAGGCGGTCAAATTCGTGCAGCTCACCAACGTGCCCGGAGTCCTCCGGGACGTGAACGACCCGGCGAGCCTCATCAAGCGGATCAGGCGGGACGAAGTGCCCGGCCTCATCCGGGGCGGCGTAATATCCTCGGGCATGATCCCGAAGATCGAATGCTGCCTTACGGCCATCGACGGCGGCGTGCCCCGCACCCATATCATCGACGGCCGCGTGCCCCACGCCCTCCTCATCGAGATGTTCTCGGACCGGGGCGTCGGCACCATGCTCACGGAAAAGGAGGTCTAGGATGGCGGGAAACATAATAAACAACCTCGGGAGCCTTCCCGTGACGTTCGCCTCGGGAAAGGGCAGTATCCTCACCGACTCGAACGGAAAGGAATACGTCGATTTCGTGAGCGGCATCGGGGTGAATTGCCTCGGCCACGGCCACCCGGCCCTGGTGAAGGCCATCGCGGACCAGGCGGCGAAGCAGATCCACGTGTCGAATTACTACAATTCCGACGCGGGCCTTGCCTTCTCCTCCGCCCTTCTCGCGAAGACCGGCATGGACCGGGTATTCTTCGGCAACTCCGGGGCCGAGGCCAACGAGGCGGCGATAAAGATCGCGCGGAAGCTCGGGGCCGCCTCGGACGCGGCGGAGGGGAAACCCGAGGGTACCCGGAAGGTCATCGTGACCCTCCTCAAGTCCTTTCACGGCCGGACCGTCGCGACCCTCGCCGCGACCGGCCAGGAGAAGTTCCACAACCCGGCCTTCGCGCCCTACCCGGCGGGATTCCGGCACATACCGGCCAACGACTACGCGGCCCTCGAGAAGGCCTTCGACGGGACGGTCTGCGCCCTCATGATGGAATGCGTGCAGGGCGAGGGCGGGGTGAACCTCCTGGACGACGGGTGGGCC
>QKCE01000173.1 GCA_003245785.1 Spirochaetales bacterium
GAGCGGTTGCCCGCATCGCCGTAGAGCTTCTTCCGCATGTCGAGCACGGGAACCACGGAGCCCCGCACGTCGATCACGCCGAGCATGTTCGGGGTGCCGCCGGGAATCTTCGTGAGCTTGCCCATCTCGAGGACTTCCCGGACCGAATCGACCCGGATACCGAAACGCTCGCCTTCCACCTGGAAGGTCACAATCTGGAACGTCGCCATATTCGGCCCCCTCACGCCTTGCCGACCCGGCCGTCGCCGAGGGCCCGGGCATTCCCCGCGCCGGCGGCGTCCGCGGCGTCGGTCCTGAAGTAGGAGATTTTCTCCGCCAGGCGTTGGGCGTTGTCGGTAAGCTCGTAGGCGGTGGCGGCAAGCTCCTCGGAACCCGAGGCGTTTTGCTGGATAACCTGGTTAAGCTGGAGGATGGCGGTATTGACCTGTTCCACGCCCCCGCTCTGCTCGGCGCTCGAGTGGTTTATTTCCTGCACCAGGTCGGCGGTGCGCTTGATGTCCGGCACGAGGGCGTCAAGGAGCTCTCCGGCCCGCTCGGCGCTCTCGACGGTGGTCGCCGAAAGGGCGCCTATTTCCCCGGCCGCGGCCTGGCTCCGTTCCGCGAGCTTGCGGACTTCCGCCGCGACGACCGCGAAGCCCTTTCCGTGCTCGCCCGCCCTGGCGGCCTCGATCGCCGCGTTAAGGGCGAGGAGATTGGTCTGCCGGGCGATTTCCTCGATGATCGAGATCTTCTTCACGATATCCTTCATGTCGGAAACCGCCTCGGCGACGACCTTGCCGCTTACCTCGGCGTCCTGCGCGGCCTTTATCGCGATGGTCTCTGTCTGGGAGGCATTCTCGGCGTTATGCTGGATATTGGCGCTTATCTCCTCCATGGAGCTCGCCACCTCGTCGGCCACCGAAGCCTGCTCGGCGGAACCTTGGCTCAGCATGTTCGCCGTATCGCTCACCTGTTCGCTGCTGGCCGAGACGTTGAGCCCACCCTGGGCCACCTCGGATACGATTTCCCTCAACTTAAATATCATGGTTTCCAGCGAATGGGCGAGGTCGCCGATCTCGTCCTTAACCCCGAGGATCTTCGGGTCGATCACGATGCCCAAATTGCCCGAGGAAACATCTTCCAGGTTGCGGGCCACCGCGTAAATCCGCCTCGCGAAGAGATTCGCGATAAGGGTGGAAAGGAGGATAACCGCCACGACCCCGACCAGGATAATGAGTATATACTGGAAGGCCATTTGCCTCAGGGGCGCGTTGATAAGCTCAAGGTTCACGAAGAACATTACTTCCCAACCCGTGGAAGATATCTGCCGGAAGGTCATGAGCTTCTTCACGCCGCCCAACGAATAGTACTGGCTCCCGTTCTTCTCAGAACTGACGACTTTCCAGATCGAGGCGAGCCCGGTATCGTCGAGCATATTCGTATTGAGTAAATCCTTGTTCGGGTGAGCCAGGATCGCCCCGTTATTCGCGACGACGCCCACGGAAATATTCTTCTCGTTCAGGGAATTGATCTTCGCGATTACCGTATCGAGGTAAATGTCCGCCCCGACGACGCCGAGAATATTCTTTTTGCCGTCGATAATCGGGCTGGCGATCGATATATTTAACTGACCCGTATTGCTGTCCACGTAATAATCGGTATACGAAGTCTTCCGGTTATCCCTTGCCAGGGTATACCAGGGGCGAGTGGTCGGATCCCAGCCCTTCGGAGGAAGCCAATCCTGGCTTACGAAGAATTCCTTGTCTTCGGTACCGATGTACAGCGAATCCACCAAGGGAGCGTTTCCTCCCGCGTCGGAAATGAGCAGCGGGGTGAGATTCCGGGAGGAGGACCTCAGCGTATCCATGGCGCCCGCGTCGTCAAATACCGTGGCGACGGTTTCGACGACGCTCTGTCGTTCCGCAAACCAGCCCTCAATGTCAATTGCGGCCTTACTAACCTTCAACTCCAACTGTTGCATCACGAACTCGGTGGTGTTCTTCTTTTCCGAGTTATAGGCGAGGATCGTGACGATCGCCAAAAGGGCCACGGACAGCAGGCTGAAGAAAAGCGACAGCTTGAAACTGATGCCGAATTTACGGTTCTTTTTCATGAGTTCTCCTGATAAGGGCTATATACCGGCGGAAAAAGTAAAAAACAGACATTCGTTATATTGGCATTGCCAATAAAAACGTATATAACATAAAAATCATAAATATGTAAATAGGCAGTGCCTATATTTTGGAGATTTTAAATGGGCAGAAAACAATCCCTTGAGAACAATACCGTAATCGTGGACAGCGCGTATGAATTGATACGAACCGAAGGCTTCCCCGCCTTTTCCACCCGTCGCCTGGCCGCCACGCTCAACGTTTCGAAGACGACGGCCTATAACTATCTGCCCAATAAGGAAGAAATCCTTGCCCGGGTAGTGGAACGAGGAACCCGGATTTTCCACATGACCCTTGGCGAGCGGCTCATCGAGAGGGATTACGACGTCACGGACCTGTTCGACAGCCTCCTCGTGGCGGCGGAGACGCTCTATTTCTTCATTCTGGAAAACGGTGACGTCTTCAAATTAATGCATCGGGGCTATATCAATTATTTCGAGGGAGGCTCGGCGGGCCTGGACCGGATAGGCTACCTGAAGCCGGTCTTCGAGCATTTTTTCCCGCGATTCGAGTCCCCGGAATTCGCGGACTTCCTGACACCCGACAAGCTGAACCGCTATTACTACTTCTCGATCCTGGTTTTCGAATTCAGCATCCTCGAATTGAACAGGGTAAAGAAAATCGGGGAGGAAGCCTTCATGGCCCAGGTGAGGGAAACCTGGACCCTTTTCGCCGGGAGGGATATCCCGGCCTGGTTTGCCCGGTAACGGGAGCCTCCGGGCGGGCCAATGCCGTCCCATTTCACGTTTTTCGGAGAGTTTTTCATGCGTATCAAGTCAAAGATCATCGCCCTGACCGTCGGGGTGAATCTCCTCGGGGCGACCCTCGTCTTCTTCCTTACCGTCAACGCCGCACTCGCGTTCCAGCGCCGGAATTTCAAGTCGCAGCTCGCCGGCATCGCCGAGGCGAGCAAGGCAAACATTCAGAGCGATATCGTCAAGGGATACGAAGCTTCCTATATGGTCACCGAGAACCCCGACCTGCGCGCGTGGTTTTCCGGATCCGGCGAGCGGACGGACAGGGACCGGGCGCTCGAAACCCTCGAAAACCTGGTAACCCTCCGGGGCTACTCTGCCTCCTTCGCCGCGAACGCCGCGAACGGGGAGTTCCACGTCGGAAGGAACCTGATAAACGCCCTCTCTCCCGACGACCCGGACGACTCCTGGTTCTACGACGGGCTGGCTTCGGGCCAACGGATTTCCGTCAACGTTGATTATAACGATGACCTGCAGGAGACCCTGCTCTGGGTGAATGCCCTCATCCCCGGGGAAAACGGCCCCCTGGGCATTGCCGGGATCGGCATGGGCCTGGGAGTCTTCGTGAGCGAGCTCTTCGAGGGCGTGCCGGGCGAGCACGGCGTCCTCTTCCTGACCGACGGCGCGGGCGACGTGAAAATATCCTCCATGGGGGTGTATACCGGTAAAAAGCTCGCCGCGGCCCTCGGGCTCGGCGACGTCACGATCGGCGATTTGTCCGAAGCCCGCGAGTTCGACTTCAACGGCCAACCGTCCCTCGCCATCGCGACCCCGGTCGCGGACTCCGGCCTTTCCCTCGTGGCCGTCGCGGAATACCGGGACTACTTACCGTCGATTTTCGATCTCGGAAAATCCGCGGCGCTTTTCATCGTTCTCTTCGAGATCCTCGGGTCCCTCCTGATGGCGCTCTTCGTCACCACGTCCTTCAGGCCCATCCCGGCCCTGAAGGCCATGATCGGCGAGATGGGCAAGGGCCGTGGCGACCTTACCCACCGCCTCGCGGTTTCCCGCGACGAGATCGGCGAGGTGTCCGCGGGCCTGAACGCCTTCATCGCGGTGCTCCGGGATATCATGGCCGACGTGAAGGAAAGCATGGCCAACAGCATGAGGCTTTCTGAGAGCCTAAATTCCGCGAGCGTAGAGTCGTCGGCCTCGGTCACGGAGATGACCGCGACCCTCCATTCCATCGCGCGGCGGTTCCAGGACCTGGACGCCACGATCAGCGAGTCCTTCGACTCCCTCAACATGCTTTCGCTCAACGTGCGGCTCTTCGACGGGCAGGTTCAGCAGCAGTCCGCGATGGTCGAGCAGACCACCGCCGCCATCACCCAAATGAAGTCTTCCCTGGCGAACGTGGCGGAAATCTCGACCAAAAAGAGGGTTATGGTGGAAAGCCTGAAAGGGGTCGCGAACGAGGGCGTGACGGAGATCAACGG
>QKCE01000151.1 GCA_003245785.1 Spirochaetales bacterium
GCGGCTTACCCATTTCGACGGGGCGGCGAAACGCGGTCCCTCCTTCGAGACCTTTCGGGACGAGCGCTTCGTCCCCGAGCTCGAGCTGGGCCCCATGACGGACCCGGGCATCGGCCTCGGGAAGGCGCCGTCTTTCGCCCGCATCAAGTCCGGCGGCCTGGAAGCCCGGATCAACCTCAACGAGCCCTGGCTCGTCCAATGGACCGGCGACGGAAAGCCCCTCACCGCCAACCAGTCGAAGTCGACGGGCTACATGCTCGACGGCACGGGCGTGAATGGTACGCCCTTCATGAAGGAAGAGTTCGCCCTCGGGGTGGGAGAAATGGCCTACGGCCTCGGCGAGCGGTTCACCCCCTTCGTGAAGAACGGCCAGACCGTGGACATCTGGAACGCCGACGGCGGCACGGCGAGCGAGCAGACCTACAAGAACGTCCCCTTCTACCTGACGAACCGGGGCTACGGCATCTTCGTGAACGACCCGGGCAAGGTCTCCTTCGAGGTCGCGAGCGAGAAGGTTTCGCGCGTGCAGTTCAGCGTGCCCGGCGAGTCCCTCGAATACTTCGTAGTCTACGGCCCGGAGCCCAAAAAAATCCTCGAGCGTTACACCGCCCTCACGGGCCGGCCGGCCTTGCCGCCCGACTGGTCCTGGGGCCTGTGGCTTACCACGAGCTTCACCACGAGCTACGACGAGAATACCGTCATGTCCTTCATCGACGGCATGCTCGACCGGGGCATCCCCCTGAAGGTATTCCACTTCGACTGTTTCTGGATGAAGGGCTTCCACTGGAGCGACTTCGAGTGGGACGCCCAAACCTTCCCGGACCCCGCGGGCCTCATAAGGCGGATCAAGGCGAAGGGCGTGAAGGTCTGCGTGTGGATCAACCCCTATATCGCCCAGCGGGCCGCCCTCTTCGCCGAGGGCTCGGCGAAGGGCTACCTCCTGAAGAAAACCGACGGCGGGGTCTGGCAAACCGACCTTTGGCAGGCGGGCATGGGCATCGTCGACTTCTCGAACCCCGGGGCCCGCGCCTGGTACGCGAAAAAGCTCGAGGCCCTCCTCGACATCGGCGTCGACGCCTTCAAGACCGACTTCGGCGAGCGCATCCCCTCGGAGGGCGTCGCCTGGCACGACGGGGGCGACCCCGAGAAATGGCACAACTACTACGCCCAGGCGTACAACCGCACGGTGTTCGACCTGCTCGAACGCAAACTGGGCAAGGGCGAGGCCTGCCTCTTCGCCCGCTCCGCCACCGCGGGGGGCCAGCAGTTCCCGGTCCACTGGGGAGGCGACTGCGAGTCTACCTTCGAGTCCATGGCGGAAAGCCTCCGGGGCGGTCTCTCCCTCGGCCTCTCGGGCTTCGGCTTCTGGAGCCACGACATCGGCGGCTTCGAGGGCACACCCCGGGCCGACCTCTTCAAGCGCTGGCTCGCCTTCGGCCTCCTCTCGTCCCACAGCCGGCTCCACGGCAGCAACTCCTACCGGGTGCCCTGGAATATAGACGAGGAATCCGTCGAGGTCACCCGCGCCTTCGCGGCCCTCAAAAACCGGATAATGCCATACCTCCTCCGATGCGGCCGCGAGGCCCACGAGAAGGGCGTCCCGGTCATGCGCGCCATGCTCCTCGAGTTCCCCGGCGACCCCACCTGCGCCTTCCTCGACCGCCAGTACATGCTCGGAAGCGACCTCCTCGTCGCGCCGGTCCTGACCCCCGGGGGGGAAGTCGAGTACTGGCTTCCCGCGGGCGAATGGGAGCACCTTCTCGACGGCCGCGCCGAAACGGGCGGCAAGTGGATGCGCGAAACCTACGGCTTCCTGAGCCTCCCGGTCTGGAAGAAAAAGGGCGCGAAGGTGGACTGAAACGGGATCGAGGCAGGGAGCGCCGCGAGGGGAGACCGCCGCCGACGCGGGGCGTCGGCGGCTCTTCCCCGCGCGGAGCCCCCGCGTGCGAAAGTCGCCGCAGGCGCGGCATCTCCTTGCGGGCATAATCCGGAGAGGATACACTGTTCGCAGATTGACCCTTCGGGGCGCAGAAAAACGAGGAGACTTCAAGATGAACGACTTCTATTCATTGGCATCGACCCGCAGAAGCATACGCAAGTACAAGGACGTTGACGTACCGGTATCCGATATCGTCGAATGCGTCAAAATCGCGACCACGGCCCCGAGCGGGTGCAACAGCCAATGCTGGAAATTCGTCGTGATACACGATAAAAAGATCCTGGACGATCTCTCGAAAATAATCGAGGTAAGGCAGGTTGAAGAACTCAAAAAAATGAACCTCGAGTACGACGACGCGTACCTGCAGGGCCGGATAAAGGCCTTGACCTTTTTCAGAAAGGCGCCGGTGTGCGTCGCGGTGTTCATGACCGAATACGATTACTACGACAGGAAGTACGAGGACTCCCTGAAAGCCAACGGCTATTCCTATGCGCAACGGATGGACCTTTACGGAAACCCGGACCTGTTGAGCATCGGCGCGGCGATTCAAAACTTCCTCCTGGCCGCGCACGAAAAGGGTTACGGCGCGTGCTGGATGAACGATCCGCTGGTCGCGAGGGAAGAG
Organism: Spirochaetales bacterium; assembly: GCA_003245785.1. Classification (GTDB taxonomy): domain Bacteria; phylum Spirochaetota; class Spirochaetia; order Treponematales; family Treponemataceae; genus Teretinema. The sequence goes on from QKCE01000151.1 coordinate 2,565, forward strand.
ATCTCGAAATATCTCGGGATGACCGAAGAAGGCAAATTGATCAGCCTCATCCCGGTCGGGTTGGCCGAATATACCCCCCGGGAGAAAAAATACAAAAAGACGGAAGACGTACTGCGAATAATCGAATGACGGGGGACCCTGCCCCGAAGGAGAGCGACGTGCATCCCGATCTTACCGCGGCCTTCGTAAAGGTGGTCGAGACCCTCAAGGCGGATTCCCGTTGCTTCGGCGGCTGGCACTACGGCTCGGTGGGCCGGGGAGACGGCGACGAATGGTCGGACTACGACCCCGTCTATCTCGTGCCGGACGCGCATTTCGAGGCCTTCGCCCGGGACGTGCCCCGGGTGGTGGCCGCCGCCTGCGACGAGCTCCTCGTCTGCTGGGCCGAGGACTACAACAGCGACCACTTCAAGAACTTCTGCAACCTGATCAGGCTCGGCGACAGCCTCCATCAGCTCGATTTTTTCATCCTGAACGCGGACCGTACCGGGGAATGGTGGTGCCGCCAGCACCTTAAGGGCTGCACCCGGGAAAATATCATCTTCGACCGCGCGGGCGCCGTCGGCGAGCTACTGGACCGAGGGCTCCGGACGGATAATCCGGCGCCGAACCCGGCACGCTGTTTCGATACCTACTGGTTCCACGCGGAAATGCTCGTCAAATACTTCAAGCGGGAAGACCTTTTCAAGATCCTCAAAAACGTGGATTTTCTCCTCCACGCCCACGCCGACCTTCTCCTCACGGCCCATGATTGCCTTGACTGGGGCGCCTGGGAAACGAAGGTGAAGAAGTGCGTCCCCAAGGACAGGCAGGAACACCTGCTGCGCTATTTCGCGGCTCCGGACCTCGAATCCTACAAGGCCACGCTGAGGCGCGCCATGCCCGCCTTCGACGCCGACGCGAGGGAAATCTTCGCGTCGAAGGGGCTCGCGTATCCCGGCCGGGTCGCGACCCTGGTGATGGAGTACTTCAACCGCGAGGTTACGTAAAAATAAGCCGGGTTCGGCGGCAAGCCCTGCAATAGACGGTCCCCGATCGCCGAGTATGCTTTTGTTCCCCCCAGGTCGCATTTTATCGGTTTCGGTCCGGTGATTTCGATGCTATAATCAGCCTTCGCGAATTTCGGAGGGGTTTGATGGTCGAAGAAACAAAGGAGCTCTGCTCCCTTCTGTGCAGGGGAACGCAGATTTCTTCGCTGCAGGGAATAGCCGACCTTGCGTACGAGGTTCTCGGGAATCCCGTTTTTATCGAGGACCGCGCCCAGGTAAAACTGGCGTACTCGAAAAACGTCGAGATTGAGGATCCCTTCTGGAGGGAGTCCGTCATCGACGAGTGCGGCCAGCGACCCTTGAGGCAAACGCAGCTGAAGGAGGTCGAAACCGCCCACCTCGGCTCGATGCAAAGCCATCTCCCGGTCATCGTCGAGGACAGCCATCTCCCGATTCCCCGGCTGATAAAGACCCTTATCGTGGGCGGGGTCCATATAGGGACCATGATTTCCACGGCCTACGGCAGGCCCTTCCGGAATGAAGACATCGAACTTATGGAGATACTTTCGTATTACGCCCTGGTTCAGCTACAGCGTAAAAATTACCATATTTCACCGAACAAAAAAGCGGCGGAAAACTTCCTGATCCGCCTGCTCAACGACGAAAAGGTACCCGGCGAGGCCCTTCAGGAGTACACGAAAATTCTCGACTGGAACAGGCATTCGTACAACTACGTCATCGTTATCTGTTCACGCGAAGACAGGGAATCCGCGGCGATCAGGAAT
>QKCE01000207.1 GCA_003245785.1 Spirochaetales bacterium
AGCGATTCTGCCTCTACCCATGCCTCTCTTGCCAACGCGGTGCGTTTGACCGGCATCATGCAGGGATATTTCCTGTCCTTCACCGACTTTGCCGTCAGGGAAGATACCTGGGGCGTTCCCTCCTACGCTTCGCTCGCGGACGCCTACCGGGCTACGGGTATTTACGCTTCTACCTACGCTACCCTTGGCGATACTTATAAAGAGTGGCAGAAGCTCCGCGATCCGACGGTGGACTGGCTCAATACCGTCCCCGCCGCCGCCGCAATACGCTCGAATACGAATCCGCTTATCGCCGGATGCGACGCCCGTCTCGGGGAGTTGCAGGGAATTACCGACGGCGTGAACTCCCTTCAGTCCGCGCTGGACGGCCTTTCGCCCCTCGAGGGCTACGCCGACCGATACTCGGCCTTTGCGGCGGATATCCTGGGCGGTGTTGATTCGGATTCCCTGGTATGGTGGCGGCGAAAGGCCGCCTACTTCGACACGAGCGGCGCCCTGGCCTACGGGAACCGGAAGGCCGCCTACGACCACGCGACGACACTGCTCGAAGGGACGTCCGCGGGCGCGGAACCCCTCGTGTATTACCCCGCTGAAAGCGTCGTCGAATACAACGCCCTTCGCGCCGAGATTTCGGCGGACCGTAAGGCCCTGGCGGGAGTGCTCGACGCCATGGCCGCGTCGTCGGAAGCGACCCGGGCCGACGCGGATTTTGCCGCCTCGACGGCGAATATCCAAAAGACCGTGGACGCCCTGGATCAACTCACCGCCCAGTCGGGCGAAAGCCTCGCCAAGGCGAACTCGCGCATACTCCAGGCGAACCTCGCGAAACAGGAAGCGGACCTTCGCTATTCCCAGGCCCTCGTCGCCATGAACCAGAACAATTTCCAGCTCGCCCGGGACAACATCCAGCGGGCCCGCGAAAAATACAACCTGTCCCTTTCCTGGCAGGAATCCGCGGCCCTTCGGGCGGAATCGGACCGGAAACTCGAGAAAATCGGCAGCGATATCACCCGGATCGAAAACGAAACGGTTGTTCGGGAGGTTCGCGCCCTCATCTCGAGCGGCAAGAACTTTTATTACCAGGGCAATATCGACCAGGCCGAGCAGGTGTTCAACCAGGCCAAAACCCGCTGGAGCGTGACGAATCCGGACTCCCCGAACGCCGAGGTCACGAACTGGCTCGACATCATCAAAACGGCGCTTTCGATGAAAACCGGGCGCACGATTCCCGTTTCGGACCCGCTGTACCCGCAAATGAGCCAGCTTCTGAACGCGGTGAATACCGAATACGCGACCGGGGCCGCGTACATGAAGGCGGGGAAGCAAACCGAGGCGCTCGCGGTGCTCAACGACGCGAAGTCCAAGCTTCAGCAGCTCAAGCTCGTGTATCCCCTGAACCAGGACGCGGGCCTCCTGACCCTCATGATCGACAAGCTCATCGATCCCGCGGCGTTCAACGAAAGCTTCAGGCAGCGGCTGGACGCAATCCGGGCGGATTATAAAACCAAAAAGCAGGACTCCTACAGCGAGCTTCTGGACCTCTATCAGATGAACCCCTCGTATCCCGGCATAAAGACGCTCCTTTACGACGTGGAGATCTACCTCGGCATTCGCATACCGCCGCCCGATCCCGCGGCGATAAAGCGCTCGGACCAGCTTACGGCTTCGGCGAAAAAGATATATGATGGCAACGCCCAGTCCCAGTTCGCCCAGGCGCGCCTTCAGCTCGAGGAAGCCATCAAGCTGAATCCGGACAATCAGGCGGCTATCCTTCTCATCGACCGTATCGCCACCGCCTCGGGCGGCAGCGGCACGGCGGTGCTGTCCGGTGCGGACGAGCAAAAATACCAGCAGGCGGTGCAGGAATTGCAGAAAGGGAACACCATCAACGCCTCCGCCCTCGTGGAACAGCTTTTGCTGAATCCGAAGAACCGGAATTCCTCCAAAATTCTGGACCTGAAAAAAAGGATCGACTCCCTCCTATGACGCGCCCTGCCCGCCACGCGATCATCGCGATCCTCCTCTCCGTCCTGGCCGCGCTCCCCGCGGCTTCCCGGGATTTTTACTGGGAGCATCCCACCCAGGTCGGTTCCGGGGATTCCCGCTTCCCGGACACCTCCACCAACGGCAAGGCAAGCGCCATCGTGTGGGAAGAGGTCGAAAGCGACGGAAAGGACGGGGGAAACATCTGGCTGTCCCTGAGAATGTATACCGGGACGGAATGGGTACAGAGGCTCCGCTTCGCGGGTCCCTTCGGGTATTCCGGCGAGATTCCGTCCATCGCCTCTGTGACCGTCGACTCCAGGGACCGCATACTGGTTACCGCGGCGACGGCAACCTCGGTGGTTTCGGTCTTTTCCACCTCGGATTGGGGCGCCTCGTTCAACCGCGTGGACCTTCCCGCGTCCTCCCAATCCGTGCTCGCCCCGAGGATTTTCGCCACGGCCAACGACGGGTATCTCCTTTTCGGAACAAGGGGAAGCGAGGAGAACTTCACCCTCGTGCTTTCCCGTTCCCCCGACGGGCTATCCTGGACGGCGTTTCGGCCCTTCGCCCCCGCCGCCTCCCTGTCGCAGGCTTTTTTGCCGGCCCACGCGGTTCTGGGGAATACCGACCTTATCGTCTTCCAGGCCCTCGGGCCGGACAAGTCGCCTTACCAGCTGTATTCCACGGTTTCCCGCGATTCGGGCCTGACGTGGAGCGAAACCCGCATGATTACGGGCTTCACCGAACCGGGCGAATCCTCGGCTACCGCGGCGGGTCGGACGGAAAGCTGGATAAACCAACGGGCGCGGCTTCTCACCCTGGGCGATTCCGTCTCGCTCGTATGGGAGCGGGCCCGAACGACGTCGCTCAAGTACGCGATTTACCTTTCCAACCTCGGCCGCGACGGCGTAATGAGCGGCGTTCCCGAGCGCGTTTCGCCGACCGACGGAAACTGTTTCGACCCGGATATCGTCGAACTGGACGGCGCCCCCGCGATCCTCTGGTTCGATAACCGGCGGGGCGTCAACCGCGTCTACCTCTCGCAGAAAGAGGGCGTGTTCTGGAACGACATGGATCTCTCCCTGACCAATCTCGTGCAGACTCCCTATGACGCGGTATTCGGGAAGCTTATCCGGACGGACCAGGGGCTTGAGGTATATTGGCAACAAGCCCAAAAGAAGGGAGACCAGCGGCTGGTACGGCTCGTTCCCGACGAGACGGTAAAGCCCGCGGCGATAACCCCGGCGAATTTCGCCGCTTCCGGCAGGGGACGTGGCAACGTGATGCGGGTGAACGTTCGCCTGCCCGAAGATTCCTCGGGTATCGCGGGTTACGACTGGGCCCTGGGCCTCGGCTCGCCCCCGAGGGTCGGCACGGAGATAAAGAGCCTTCAGAGCCAGAATGTACTCTCCGTCAACGCAGAAGGGGACGGCACGTGGTATCTCGGCGTGCGCGCCGCCGACTACGCGGGTAACTGGTCCTCCCCGGTCTTCGTTTCCTATACCCTCGATTCCACGCCGCCCCCGGCGCCGACCCTGGTCGTTCCCGCCCTCGATGCCAGGGGTTTCGGCGAATCTAATACCTTCTCCGTCGCCTGGGACCCCGTTACGAGCGACGACCTCGCGGGTTACACGTGGAGCGTCGAATACCTCGCCCCCGAAACCTACCTGCCGGTTCTCGCCGCGCAGGCGACGGGCGGCACCGCGGTGCCTGCCGGGACGATTCAGGCTACACCCGCGTCCTTTCCCTTCGATTCCTACGCCGCGCGTCGTTTCGCCGTCGCGCCACCCCACGCCTCGATTCTTACGGTCAAGACGTCGGCACCGGTCAACAACGTCGACAACGGGATCTACGCGCTCTCCGTCGCCTCGATCGACACGGTGGGAAACGTGAGCGCCCCGACCGTCAGGTTCATCGCGCTCAATAAATACGTACCCCATACCTTCATCACCTATATCGATTCCAGGGTTGACGAGACGGGGCTCATTTCCCTCTCGATAATCGGGCGGGGCTTCTCGCAGGGCGGGCTGCTCAGCGAGATATATCTCGATCGGGACGGACAGGCGCCCTGGGACCTCGATCTCACCCGCGCCTCGAGGCGCTTCACCGTCGCCGACGACCGCATGATCAAGGGAATCGCGGTCTCGGACCTCGAGGAAGGGGACTACCGCATCGGACTGGTCCATCCCGTCCGGGGCCTGTATCTCTCGAAGCCGCTGCTTCACGTGACGGCATACGGTACCGTGAAGTGCGGCGACTATCGATACGAATACGTGCCGCCGTGGCGCGTCGCCGCGCGGGAGGCTCCGTCGGCCTTCGGCCCGGGACGCCTCGCCCTAT
>QKCE01000236.1 GCA_003245785.1 Spirochaetales bacterium
ATTCTTGTTCGGCCTCTCGGGGTATATATTCTCTATCTCGCGACCGACCATGTTCTTGATGATGAGCTCTTCGTCGAGCTCCGCTCGCTTGAGGGTCGTGACGGTCTTTCCGTCCCGGAGCACCGTAACGGTGTCCGCGATCGCGAGGACTTCCTTCAGTTTATGGGAAATCATGATGCACGTGACGCCCTGTTTCTTGAGCTCCACGATGAGCTGCAGGAGGTTGTCGCAATCGTCCTCGTTGAGGGCCGCGGTCGGCTCGTCCAGGATCAGGATCCTGACGTCCTTGCTGAGGGCCTTCGCTATTTCTATGAGCTGCTGCTTGCCGACGCCGAGGCTTCGCACCTTGACGCTCGGGTCCACGTCCAGCCCGACTTTTTCCAGCTGTAACTTCGCCTTGCGGATCGTTTCGTTCCAGTTAATCACCCCGCGGCCGCCCTTGAGCTGCTCGTTGCCGAGGTAAATGTTCTCGTACACCGATAGATCGGGAATCAGAGCCAATTCCTGATAGATGATCGCGAGCCCAGCGCGCTCGGAGTCGCGGATCGTGGCGTACGTTTGGACCTGCCCGTCGATTATGATATCGCCTTCGTAGGTCCCGTGGGGATATACCCCGCTGAGCACTTTCATCAGGGTGGACTTACCGGCGCCGTTTTCGCCGACCAGAAAGTGAATCTCGCCTTCTTCGACCTTGAACGTAACGTCGTCGAGCGCCTTCACTCCCGGAAATTCCTTCGTGATGTGTGACATTTCCAGAATGGTTTTACCCATAATTCCACCTTCGCCTTTTGTATTTTCCGCAAAAACGGACAAGGGCCGACCCGTCCCGGAGGAAAAGGCGGCCCCTGCCCGTCAGTCAAGCATTAAGATCAGAGCCCGGTGAAATCGGAAGCGGGATAGTAGCCCGAATCGATCAGGGAGGCCTTCACGTTCTGCTGGGTCACGGAGATGACCTCGGTCTGCTTCGCGGCGACCTGCTTCTTGCCGTTGTCGTAGGCGCCGGTGGTAACCGGGGTCTTTCCGGCGAGCACGTCGGAGGCCATCTTGACGGCGTCCTGAACGAGGGTGCGAACGTCCTTGAACACGGTCATGGACTGCTTGCCGTCGATGATGTACTGGACGGAAGCCTTCTCCGCGTCCTGGCCGGTCACGTAGTACTTGGAAACGTCCTTGTCCTTCGCGAACTCGTCGGCGATGGCGCGGGCGGTACCGTCGTTCGGGGCGAGGATGTAGCAAACGCCCTTGTCCGCGGCGGTGGCGGCGGTCAGGTTGTCGGCGGCTTTCTTCTTCGCGACGTCGAAGTTCCACTCGGTGGTGATCTGGCCGATGATCTTGGCCATCTCGGCGCGCTCGAGGTTCTTCTTGCCCTGGAGGGCGACGGCTTCGTTGGAATTCTTGATCACGAAGGTTCCGTCGGCGACGAGGGGCTGGAGAACTTCCCAACCGCCCTGGAAGAACAGGAACGCGTTGTTGTCGGAAGCGGCACCGGCATAGAGGTACAGGGAAGCGCCCTTGGTTCCGGCGGGAAGCTGGTCCACGAGGTACTGGGCCTGGGCCTTGCCGACGGATACGGAGTCGAAGGTCACGTAGTAGTCGACGGCGGTGGTGTTGGTGATGAGGCGGTCGTAGGAGATAACGGTCACGCCTTCTTTCTTCGCGGCTTCGGCGGCGGCGGCGGCGGCGCTACCGTCCTGCGGGCAGATGATCAGGACTTTGATACCCTTGGTGAGGAGGGTCTCGACGTTCTGCTTTTCCTTACCGGAATCGCCCTGGCTGAAAAGGATCTCGACGTTCGCCTGGCCCTTGAGGGCGTCCATAAAGCGGGTCTCGTCCTGCACCCAGCGGGGTTCATCCTTCGTGGGAAGAACGATACCGACCTGGACCTTCGGGGTCTTGGGGCCGCAACCAACGAACGCGATGGATGCGACGAGAGTGAGCGCGAGCGCCGCTACGGCAAACTTTGCGATTTTTTTCATGAAAAAATCCTCCTTAAGATACGGGGACGTCTCTTTCGAATCCCCTATTACGTATACTAAACGAGGCTTTGGGTAAAAAACGGGCATTTACCCGTAATATCTTGCGACTTTCTGTAGGCGTTGCGCGAAAAAACGGCCGGATCGGCCGCGACATAGCATTATCTTGGGGTCAATATTTTACCCTACCGCCATTCGGCGGGCCTGTTCTCCAGGGGAACGTTCCGGTAGATCTCCTCGGCGGTATGGAAGCCCGAATCGATCACTATCTCGTCGATATTCTTCCGGTTGACCTCGACGGGATCGAGCCAGATCACCGGTACGTCCCGCGAACCGTCGGAAATGACGGTCCCGGGGCTGACCCAGGAGCCCCGGGCGAGGGCGACCGCGGCGTTGGCGGCGTCCCGGGCGAGGTCGCCGATGGGCTTGTAGATCGTGATCAGCTGCGAGCCTTCCACAACGTACTGGCAGGCCGCGATATCCGCGTCCTGGCCGACCACGGGAACCTTCCCCGCCAGGCGGTACTCGGCCAGGGCCCGGATCACGCCGCCGGCGAGGCCGTCGTTGCCGCACACCGCCGCGTCGATTCGGATACCCTTCTCGAGGAGGGCCGAAACCTGCTCGAAGGCGAGGTCGTAGCTCCAGTTGTCCGCGTAATAGTCGAGCACGTGAAAGATACCGGGATATTTCACGAACACCGAGCGCTGGCCTTCCTGGACCAGCGTCACGTTGTTGTCGGACTTCGGGCCGTTGATGAACACGTAATTTCCCGAGGGGGCTTCCTTCACGATCGCCTCGGCCATTATCCTGCCCACCGCCACGCTGTCGACGCTCATGTAAAGGTCGACCCCGGCGTTCCGGATCAGGCGGTCGTAGGAAATTACCTTGATCCCCTTCGAGTGGGCCCGGTCCACGGTGTCGGAAAGGATATCCGCGTTCTGGGGAATGATGACGAGCACGTCCACCCCCTTGTCAATCAGGTACCGGATCTGGCTCACCTGCTGCTGCTCGTCGTTGGCGGCGTTCTGGACGATCACGTCCGCCCCGAGGGCGGCGGCGGTGGACACGAAAATGTCCCGGTCGCGGATCCAGCGCTCCACGATGAGGGAGTCCAGGGAAAAGCCGACGGTAATTCGCCGGGGTTCGCCCTTCGGGGCGTCGCGGGCCTCCGAACGGGCGCAGCCGAGCCCCGAGAGAAGCAAGGCGGAGGCCGCGAGGGCCCCGAGGGCCCGGGAAACCGTGAATCGTCGGGGTATCATTGGCGCTCCCTGAATTCGGTCGGCGTGAGCCCGACGGTTTTCTTGAATATCTTGCTGAAATAGTTCGGGTCCGAATAGCCGGTTTCCGCGCTGATTTCCTTTATGCTCTTCGCCGGGTCGCCGAGCAGTTCCTTGGCGCGGCCGACGCGGGCCGAGGTAAGGTAATCGATGAAATTCTCCCCCGTCTCTTCCTTAAAGAGCTTGCTGAAGTAAAAGGGGCTTATCTCAACCTGCCGCGCGATTTCCTCCAGGGGAATGTCCGAGGCGAGATCCGCCTGTATAATCTCGCAGGCCTTGGCGATCGTCGGGCTCATGCGGCTTATCTTGTGGCCGTTTATCACGGCGATGCATTCGTCCAGGGCGGTCCGCGCGAAAGCCTCGGCCTCGCGGGGATCGGCGAGGGCGTTCATTTCGGACCAGGTTTCCTTCCACGTGCCGAAGCCGCCGAAGGAGGGCTCCAGCTCCCTCGCCCGGTTCCGCACGAGGGCGAGGAGCTCCGAGAGCTTCCAGCGCAGGGCGTCCATGGGGGAATCCCCGTTGGCGGCGATCCAGTTCACCAGTTCCGAAAGCAGGCTGTGTACCGACTGAAAGTCCCCGGCGGAGGCGCGGTCCAGGAGCTTTTTCTCGCTCCCCTCGGGATAGTCCGCCGCTCCCCCGCGATGGGCGAAATCGGCGGCGAAAAACACGCTGTTTTGCCCGTCCCCGTGGAGGAGGGCGTTCAGAGAGTCGTTGTAGGCCGCCAGGGAACGGTCGAAGCCTTCCTCGACCCCGCTTACCCCGATCCGCACGTTCATGCCGAGCCGGGTGGCGAGCCGCACGAGGAGGGCCTTCACCGACCCCTGGATCTCCTCGAAATCCGAGTCGGCGCGGGGCCCCGGGGTAAAGGGAACGAAGACCACGACGCGGTTCCGCATGAACGGGCCGATAATGCAGGGCCCCGAGGAGGCGATCACGTCCCGGAGGGTCACGTAGACCCGGGAACGGGTTTCCTCGTCTATCTCGGGAAGCTCGCAGGAAAGGAAATAGAAGGAAGATCCCTTGATATTGAAGAAATCGAGGTAGGACTCGAGGTCGTGGTTCTTGTCCCCCGGGAAAATAAGCGAATAGATGAAGTCGCTCTCCACGATATTCACGACGGAATCGAGCTTTTCGCGGATCTGGATCTCGGAAACCTGCTTGCGCCGGAGGGCATCGACCGCGCTCATGGCGTTCCGCATCGTCTCGGCGATCTTGTTGCGGTTGACCGGCTTGGAAAGGTACTCGAACACCCCTAGGTTGACCGCCTGCTGGGCGTAGTCGAAGCGGTCGAAGGCGGTGAGCACCACGATAACCATGGTGGGGCTGAAGGCCTTTATCGCCTTTATGGCCTCTATCCCGTTGAGGCCCGGCATGTTTATGTCCATGAACGCGATATCGACCTTGTTCGCCTGGCACGCGCCGATGGCGTCGGCGCCCGACCGGGCGGTGAAGGTCTCGATCTGCCCGGGGAAATTCCGCTCCAGGATGAAGCCGAGGGAATCGATAACGATCTGTTCGTCGTCAGCGAGAAGAACCTTGTACATTCCTGATCCTTATGGAGAAGGTAGTGCCCGGTTCGCTCCCGTTCGACCGGATATTGAAAATGTCCCGATCGTCGAAAAATACCCGGAGTCGCGTGATTACGTTGATCATGCCGATGCCGACCGAGGGGCTCTGGGTGAGTCCCATCGCGGTATCCTGAGCGCCGGAGGGGGCGCCGTTATCGTAGAAATAGGAGCCGAACAGCAGCCTGTCGCGGATATCGTCCGTCATGCCCGTGCCGTTGTCGCTCACCTCGAGGACCAGTGTACCATCATCCATATAAACCCGCAACGTAATCCTTCCGCCGGACTTCATCTCGGAAATGCCGTGCTTGATCGCGTTCTCGACCAGGGGCTGGAGGATCATGCTCGGCATGCGCACCGCCAGGTCGTCCAGCCGGATGTCCTTCACGTAATCGACGCGGTCGGCGAAGCGCACCTTCATGATGTACATGTAATTGTCCACCAGGGCGATTTCCTCGGAAAGGAGGGTATCCTTGTTCATGTTCTGGATATTGTACCGGAAGAAATCCGCGGTCTTCTCGATGAACGTGCAGGTATCGTCGGCGCCCTCCATCATCGCGAGCTGGGCGCCGGCGTTCAGGGTATTGAAGAGGAAGTGGGGGTTTATCTGGGCCTGGAGGGTCTTGAGCTGGGCGTCCTTGTAGAGCTCCCGCATCTCCAGTTCCTGTTGCCTCAACCGGCTCTCGGTCTGGGCCTGTTCCTTTATCGTCTCGATGTACTCGCGGATGCTCACGGTCATGCGGTCGAAGGCCCGGTTGATGTTCCCCAGCTCGTCGTTCGTGTGGATCTGGCCGACCTCGGCGTAGAAGTTGCCCGCGGCGAGCTGGTTCGCCGCGTTGGAAAGGGCCGCGAGGGGAACGGTGATCCGGTCGATGAGGATGTAAACCATGATGAAGTTGAGGCCGACGACCGTCGCGAGCAGGAGCATGCTTAGTAGCTCGATGCTCTTCGTGTCCTGGAAGATCATGTTGTAGTCCGCCACGTTCTTCTGGAAATAATGGGCGTTGAGGTCGTTCACCGCGTCGGAAAGGTAGCCGTAGTACCGGAGGGCGCCGTTGTAATAGGACACGTAGTCGGCCATGTTGTTGCCCCGCCGGGCGTACACCGCGTTGTCCGCGAACTCCAGGAAGGACTCCATGAGCCTGCGGAGCTTGTATTCCCTGAGGAGGATCGGGTCGTCCGAAAGGGGCACGTGGAAACTGAAGGCGAGGGTGTCGAGCTTGCCGCGCCAGCTGTAGTAATTCTCGATGCTCTCGAAGGTCTTCAGGGAGATATAGCTTTCCATGTTGGCCTCGACCTGGACGAGGGCCTGCTGGTACGCGTCGAGGGACACGTTCGTCTTGTAGGCCCGGGAGATGGAAAGGGCGATCGAGTTGATGCTGATGAAGCTGTAGAGGACCATGACGCAGAGGAGGGCCGCGGTGAGGAAGAACGAGGAAAAAAGGCGGGCGCGGATGCTCGAGCTGCGACGGAATCTCATCGCGACTCCTCCAGGTTCTCCCGGGTGATCACGTGCATGTCCGTGATCACGTAATCGTTCGCGTGCTTCGTTTCCAGGAGCTCGATCATGGCCTGGACCGCCTTCTTGCCCATTTGGGTCGCGTCGACCACGATAACCGCCCGGATAATCCCCTTCCGTACGTAATTCAGTATCTCGTCGCTTTCCCGAAACGCGATAATGGAGATGTGCTTCGCCTGGTTGAGCTCGATGACCGCCTGGGCCACGCGCACGGTGTCCTCGACGTTGAGGCACACGATGGTGTCGAGGCTCCGGTCGTTGAGTATCCGCTGGCGGATCGCGGTCTCGAAGCCCGCGGTGGAGCCGCTGTCGATCCCGAAGGGGACGACCCGGATGCCCGGGTAGCCCTTCATGGAATTCTGCACCGCGGACAGCATGATGTTCTCGGGGCCCCGGACCGTCGCGTCGTCCAGGAGGACCATCGCGGTCCCGGTGGTACCCACGGCGTCCCGGATCAGGCTGCCCAGGAGCTTCCCGAGCTCGAAGCTGTTCACCCCGACGAAGGACTGGCGGGCCTCGGGGACCGTGTCGCTCTCGAGGGCGATCACGGGTATGCCCCTGCGGGCCGCGGAAGCGAGGGCCTCGCGGGTGGGCGGCGTGTCCGAAAGGTAGGAAAGAATGCCGTTCACCCGGGCGGCGACCGCGTAATCCATCCAGGCGGCGCCGGTCTGCTGGTCCGCGTCGGAAGAGGGCCCGACCATCTCGACGACCGCGCCGAGGGCCCGCCCCTCTTCCCTGGCGCCCTCGTACACCGCGCGCCAAAAGGGGGAGTCGGTGCGCTTGGCGATCATCATGAGGTGCCACTTGAAATCGGTTTCCGCCCGCGAGCGGGTCACGTCCGCCGCGCGGGAGCTTATGCGCACCAAAAGGACGGTGGAAATGGCAAGGAGGCACACCGTAAGGGCGAGAAGGGAAACGATGAGGGGCGTATATTTCCGGCTTTGCATTTTCCGCTTTCAGTATACCATCAATCCTCGCCTTCGGGGACGAGATTCCACGCGACGAAGGCGGCAAGGAGGAGGGCGACCAGCGTCAGGGGGGCGAGAAGCCGGTATGCGTCGAGGGAGGCGCGGGAGGGGTCGCGGCAGAAATCCCAGGCGCCGTGGAGGAAAAAGGCGAGGAGAATGCCCCCGGGAGAGCGGCGGCGCCGCGCGAGGGAGTCGGCGACGAGCATGCCCGCGGCCCCGTGAAGCGGCAGGGTCCAAAGAAAGCGGAGGGCGAGGAGGGAGGGGTCCCGGATCGCGTACCAAAGGCTTTCGAAGGCGAAAAACGAGAGGCCCACCGCAAGCCCGTGCCAGAGGACCCCGTGCCGGGACGGCAAGTCGTGCCGGGACGGCAAGTCGTGCCGGGACGGCAAGTCGTGCCGGGACGGCAAGTCGCGCGGGGACGATGCGCCGGAATAACCGGCGAGGGCGATACCCGCGGTCAGCGCGACGGCGGCGGCGCGGGCCAGTTCCTCCGGCAGGGCGATCGCCAACCAGGGGCTCAGGGGGGAAGGGTTCAGGAAGCGGGCGAGGGCCATTTGGGCCCCGACCGCGCAGGCTACCGCGCCCAAACCGCCGAGAATGCCCGCAGCCAGGGCTCCGGGCAGGCGGCGAGCCGGCACGAGGCCCCGGATCGGGCCCAGGAGGGCCCACGCGAGAAGGGGAAGGAAAACCGCTACGGACGCGAAGGGTATGGCCATGGCGTTTCGAGCATACCCCCCTTGCGCCCTTTCACACAAGGCCGCTTTACGGTATATTCATGCCGATGATCATCATCTTGACGGGCATGAAACACACCGGAAAAAGCACCATCGGCACCCAGCTCGCGCGGAAGACGAACGCCCGGTTCGTCGATACCGACGCGCTCATCCTCGAGCGGTGCGGGAAAACGCCCCGCGAACTTTACGACGAGGGCGGCCCGGAACTGATGGCCCGGGAGGAATACGAGGCCTGCGCGGCCCTCTTTTCGGCCTATGCGGGCCCTTCCGCCACGGAAACCGGCGCCCTCGTGGTCGCCACCGGGGGCGCCCTCGCGGAGAACCCGGAAGCCCTCGGGATCCTCGGGAAAATGGGCACCCTGGTATATATCGACACGCCCTTCGAGATACTCTTCGACCGGGTCATGAAAAGCGCCGAACGGGACGGAAGGCTCCCCAAATTCCTACAGGACGGGGATCCACGGGAAAAATTCCGCGAACTGTTCCTCCGCCGCTCCGGGGTATACGCGGCCAAGGCCAACCTTACCCTCCTCGCCGGAAGGCGACCGCCCCAGTCGATAATCCGGGAAATATTGGAAAAGATCGCGACATGAACGACGAGCGCATATTTATAGTCGAAGACGAGCCGATGATCGTCCAGGACCTGCGCCGAAGGCTCGAGCGCATGGGATACCCCGTCGCGGGAAGCTCGGGCGACACGGACGAAGCCTTCGCGGCGATAATCAAGGCGAAACCCGACCTGGTCCTCATGGATATCGTGGTCCCCGGCAGCATGGACGGCGTCGACCTGGCGATAAAGCTCCGCTGGGAGGAAAACATTCCCTCGATCTTCCTCACGGCCTATACCGACGAGGACCTCGTGGAGCGCGCCAAGGCGGCGGAACCCCTGGGCTACGTGATAAAGCCCGTCCGGGAGAGGGAGCTCGCGACCATGATCGACGTGGCGCTCTACAAGAACCACGCCGACGCCCGGATCAGGAAAAACGAGGAGCTCTTTTCGGCCATCCTCAACTCGACAACCGACGCGATCATCGTGATCGACGGGGAAAGCCGGGTCGCCTTCGTCAATCCCGAGGCTGAAAACCTCCTCGACGTCACGAACGACGGCGCCAGGGGCAAGAATCCCGGCGACCTTTTCGCCCTTTCGGACATGGACACCGAGGAACCCTTCCACCTGCCCCGCTTTCCCCGGGACCTCAGCGCCCTCCGGGCGGGGAAACTCCGGCTGACCAACGGCATCGGCAGGTCCTACGTGGTGGAAATGACCGTCACCCAGGACGCCGGGGAGCACCGCCACACGATAATGTCCTTCCGGGACATTTCCCGGCTCCACGAGATATCCGACACCCTGAAATTCCAGATAACCCACGACCAGCTCACGGGTCTCCTGAACCGCAACGAATTCGCCCTGAGGATGACCGAAGCGATGCGGGAGTCGGGCGGGCGCAAGGGCGGGGCCCACGCGGTGTTCATCGACATCGACCACTTCAGGATACTGAACGACGCCTGCGGCACCTCCGCGGGGGACGACCTCCTCGTAAGGACCGCGGACCGGCTCCGGCGCCTCTGCGACGACCAGGACTTCGCCTCGCGGCTCGGCGGGGACGATTTCGTGGTGGTAACCCGCGGTAACCCGGAATCCGCCGTGCGGGAGCTGCTCGAAATAGTCCGGAAGGAGCCCTTCCAGTGGATGGGCAAGTCCTACCCCATCACCCTCAGCGCCGGCATCGTGCCCCTCTCCGCGCCCTTCCGGAACGAGCACGAACTCATGCTCGCGGGCACCCAACTCGTGCACCAGATCCACAACTCCGGCGGCGACCGCTCGGAATTCCTCACCGAGGGGGTAACGGACCATTTCGCCATAACCGTGAGCGACTGGATAAGCCTCCTCCACGAGGCGATCCAGAACGACCTCTTCCGCCTCTATTACCAGCCCATCGAGCCGCTATCGGAAGGGGCCGGGGACGCGAAGATCGAGATAGTCCTGAGGCTGATCCATCCCGACGGGATGGTCCTCACCCCCGGGGAGTTCATTCCCCTGGCCGAGCGGTACGGGGTCATGCCCAAGGTCGACCGGTGGGTAATCGAGCGGGCCTTCGCCGCCTGGAAGCGGCTGACGGGGGAAAAATCCCCATTGGCGGCCCGCATGTTCAGCCTCAACCTCTCGGGTTCCTCCCTGGTGGACGAGAGTATCATCTCGTTCATCATCGAAAAGGCCGAGGAATACCTCGTGGATCCCGCCCGTTTTTGCATCGAGATTACCGAAACCAACGCGATACACAACCTGACCTCGGCCTCGCGCTTCATGTATATCCTCAAGGAGCGGGGTTTCCGCTTCGCCCTGGACGATTTCGGCTCGGGGTTCTCGTCGTTCAATTACCTGAAGAACCTTCCGGTGGACTACCTGAAGATAGACGGTTCCTTCATCCGCAACATGGACCGGGACCCGGTGGACTACACCATGGTCGAGGCCATGACCAGCATGGGCCGCGTGCTCGGCCTCGAGACGATCGGCGAATACGCCCAAAACGAGGAAATTATCGGGTTATTGAGGAAAATAGGGGTGAATTACGCCCAGGGCTACGGTATCGCGGCCCCCGCCCCGCTCGGCTGAGGAAGCGACTCTGGCCTTTCAGTCGCCGAGGCAGGTTCCCACGTCGCGGGCGGTCTCGAGCATGCGGTGATCGAGGGGGACGGTCTTGATCCGGTTGGCAACCCGGTCCAGGGGCACTCCCACTACCTTGTTGTCCCTCAGGGCGACCATCTTGCCGTACTCCCCCGTGGCGAGCATGTTCGCGGCGGCGGTGCCGAACTGCGAGGCCAGCACCCGGTCGAAGGCTACCGGCGTTCCGCCGCGCTGCAGATACCCGAGCACCGTGACCCGGGACTCGAGGCCCGTTTCCGCCTCTATCTCCCGGGCGACCCGGTAACCGATGGAGCCGGACATCTCGGCCCTGGCCTTCTTGAAGGCCTTCTTGTCCAGCGCCGCCTCCTCGAGGGAGCGGGCCCCCTCGGCCACCACCACGATGGAAAAGGTTTTGCCGCTTCTCCCGCGCTCTTCCAGGTGCCGGGCGATCGCGTGGATGTCGTAGGGAATCTCGGGAAGCAGGATCACGTCGCCGCCCCCGGCGATGCCCGAATAGAGGCCGAGCCACCCGGCCTTGTGTCCCATCACCTCTATCACCATGACCCGGTTGTGGCTGGACGCGGTGGAATGGAGGCGGTCTATCGCGTCGGTCGCGACGCAGAGGGCGGTATGGAAGCCGAAGGTCACGTCGGTCTCGACGATGTCGTTGTCGATCGTTTTCGGGAGCCCGATTACGTTCAGCCCTTCCGCGGCGAGGCGGGCGCCCGTGGTGTTCGTGCCGTTCCCGCCGAGGACCACCAGGCAGTCGAGGTCCAGGGCCCGGTAATTCTGGATGATCGCCTCCACCGGGGTAGGGGACTCGGGGCCGTAAATCCCGATCTTGTCCTTGAAGGGCTTTTCCCGGGAAGTGCCGAGGATGGTGCCGCCCTGGGCGAGGATTCCCGAAAACTCGGAGGGTTTCAGCACCCGGTACCGGTTGTCGATGAGGCCGCGGTACCCGTTCTCGAAACCGATGACGGTCATGCCGTACACGTCGATCGCGGTTCGGGCCACGCCCCGGATGGCGGCATTGAGTCCCGGGGCATCGCCGCCGGACGTGAGAATTCCGCATGTCTTGGTGACCGATTTCGGCATCGGAAAAGCCTCCTTGCCGGACGGGGTACCGGAACGTTCCGGACCGTCGCTCCCGCATCTCCCATTATATGGGCATCGAAGGCTTTTTCAACAGGCGTTTTTTTGTTAATCTTGTAAAACTTATGGAACGTCGCGCTTTTCTTTCCCTTCTCGCGGTCTTTTGCGCCGCCGCCCTCGCGGCCCAGCAACCCTCCCTTGCCCTCCCCCGTCTCGTCGGCACCGCCGGCGGCCTTTGGCGGATAGAGGGGACCCGCGCCCTTAAAACGGGCCCGCTCTCGGACGTCCGCAAGATCCTGCGGGCGGGCGACCGCTGGTATTTTCTCACCGGCGCGGGCATCTGGACGAGCGCGGACCTGTTGGCCTTCGAGGAGCGGAACGAGGGCCTCCCCTTCAAGACGCTGAAAGCCCCCGCCGACAAGGCCGCCGGCAAGGAGAAAACCTTCACCCGGGAGATCCAGGAACTGAAGGATCTCGAGGCGGACCCGGAGAACCCGTCCGTTCTCGTCACCGCGAACAAAGACGGGGTTTGGCTTACCCGGGACGGCGGGCTCACGTGGAAAAACCTCGGCCTGAGCGCGAAGACCGCGGGCGTCAAGGCAGTCGCGGTCCTCACCCTCCCCGACTCTTCGGGCACGCGGGGCCTCACGGTCTTCATGAGCCATCCCATTTACGGCGTGTCCTGGATACGGCCCGACTCGCCCAAGCCCGCGTGGACGGACCTGAACGACGGGCTCGAGAAGGTCCCGTCGATAAAATGGCCCGACGAGGTATCCGATCTCGCGGCGGTCCGCACCCCGGAAGGGGTCGCGCTCTACGCGTCCCAGACCTTCATGCCCCGTATTTATCGGCTGAAGTGGGCCGACAAGGCCTTCGTCCCCGTCTGGAAGGGGAGCCGTCCCGCCGACACGGTGGACGGGCTCCAGGCATATCCCTCGGGCTTCGCCTTTTCCGCACCCGGCGGCATAATGGAAACCGGACCGGCCCAAGGCAAGGGCGTTCCCCTCGAGCCGGCCGAAAAGGCCCTCGCCCCGGTCAACGAGACGCCCCAGAGCGCCTGGATCCCGGGCGCGTATACCGGCGGACGGGGAGACCTCTCCCTTTCTGAACTGTGGCTCACGACCGCCGGCCTCTCCGCCGACCCTTACACGCGCCGCGCCCAGGGGAGAAAGGGCATGTACGTGCCCGTATGGCAGGTCACCGGCCCCGAAGGCCTCGCGGGTCATCTGAAGACCATGAAGCAAAACGGGCTCGACACCATGGTGATCGACATGAAGGACGATTACGGCATCCTCCGGTACGACTCGAGGGACCCCTCGGTGCTCGAGAAGGGTAAGCCGGGAAAGGGCATCGAGCTCGATTCCTTCGTGAAAACCGCGAAGGAAAACGGCGTATATCTCGTGGCCCGCATCGTCGTGTTCAAGGACAAGGTGCTCGCAAAATACGGCAACGCCCGCTACGCGGTGTGGGACAAGGCCGAAAACAAGCCCTGGCAGGGGTACCAGCTCGTGGCCCCGCAGATCGAGGTGGCGGCGAACGCCGACGAGGCCGGTAACGCGGCCGCCGATGCCGCGAAGGCCGGCGAAACGGGCGCCAAGCCCGAAAAGGTCCGCAAGTATTACGACGAGTTCTGGGTGGACCCCTACAGCGAAGAAGTATGGGAATACAACGTCTCGATAGCCCGGGAACTCGTGGCCCGGGGCTTCGACGAAATCCAGTTCGACTATATCCGCTTCCCCACCGACGGGGCGAACCTGAACGACGCGAATTACCGCTGGCAGGACAAGGGCATGGACAAGGAAAGCGCCCTCATGTCCTTCCTCTCCTACGCCCGCAAGGGCATACGGGCGCCCATTTCGATCGACATTTACGGCGCCAACGGCTGGTACCGGACCGGCGCGCGGACCGGGCAGGACGTTGAGCTCCTGTCGCGTTACGTCAACGCCATCTGCCCCATGTTCTACCCGAGCCATTTCGAGCAGGCCTTCCTCGCCCAGGAGCCCGCGATCGACCGGCCCTGGCGCATCTTCTACTACGGAAGCTACCGGAACGCGATCATCGCCCGGAACAAGTCCGTCATCCGCCCCTGGGCCCAGGCCTTTTACCTCAACGTGTCCTACGACAGGACCTGGTACAACCAGGATTACGTCCAGCGCCAGGTCTTCGGCGTGCGCGACTCGGTGAACGAGGGCTATACCTACTGGAACAATTCCGGGCGCTATACCGACCTCCGGCCCGACGCCGGACGCGGGACTCCCTACCCCTGGCAGGCGCCCTCCGAGAGCGCCGCGGGAAACCTGGACCCCTTCGGGTCCCGGTATTGAAGGAGGGAACCATGGGCGAACTGAGCGCCGCCGCGGGCGGTTTTTTCGCGGGCGCCGGGGCTGGCAATCCCGTCCTCGAGTGGGGGATACGGGCGATCCACGCCCTGCAGGGCGGAAGGCCCGAGGTTCTGACATTCCTCGCCCGGGCGGTCACGGAGCTAGGCAACCCGCTCGCGTATATCGCGATCGTGGCCTTCGCGTATTGGTGCGCGGACGAGCGCCGCGCCTTCCGTGCCGGCCTCGCCCTCTTCGTCTCGAACGGTCTCAACCTCGCCCTCAAGTCGGCGATCCGCGAGCCGCGGCCCTGGGTCCTCGAGCCCGGGATCAACCTCGTGACCGAGCCGACCTTTTCCTTCCCCTCGGGGCACGCCCAAAACGCCGCGGCCTTCTGGCCCGCCCTCCTCGCGGGGACGCGCCGAAAGGGCGGCACCGAATCGCGTACGGCCGCGGCGCTCATCCTCGCCATACCCTTTCTGGTGGGCCTTTCCCGGGTATACCTAGGGGCGCACTACCCGACCGACGTGCTCGTCGGCTGGGCGATCGGCGCCCTGGCGGCCGCCGTCGCCGTCATCGCGATTCCCCGTGCCCTTGCCGCCTTCAAAGCCTCGGAAATACCCGCCATCCGCGCGATACGCGAGTCATTCGAGCGAAGGATCGCCGAGGAGCCCCGCACCCTCGTGACGGTCAGGCTCGTCCTGGCGGCCCTCGGCGCCTTCGCGCTCAACGCGATCGGCGGGGAGGATACCTCCATGGGCGGCGCCCTTTTCGGTTTCGCCATGGGTCCGGCCCTCCACGGGGGCGAATTCCGGGCCGCCGAAGGCTCTGTAGCGAAAAAAGGAGCCCGATCGGCGATCGGACTCCTGGTATTGGGAGTTCTTTATTTCGGCCTCAAGGCCCTTTTGCCCGGGGAAGGCACTTCCTGGTACCGCCTCGCCCGCTTTGCCCGTTACGCCCTCTGCGGGTTCTGGGCCACCGGGCTCGCGCCGTACCTCTTCCTCAAGGCCGGGCTTTCACGTAGCGGTCGATAACGGCCCGGAGCTCCGGCTGGGTATCCGCGTAGCGGAGCAGCGCGTCGAGATAGCCCGCGGGCTCCCCGGTGTCGAGCCGGAGGCCCTCGGCGGGGCAGAAAACGACCTTTCCGCCTTCCATCAGCTTATTCAACGCGTATATGTGGAAATACTCCCCCGGCGCCCGGTCGGCCCTTTCGGCGGCTTCGAGATGGAGGCGCCAGCCCTCCTCGAGGAGCTCGAAGAATTCGGGGGTATAGAGGTATCGCCCGATGGAGACCTCGTGGCTCGGCTCGGTGCCCGGCAGGGGCTTTTCCACTATGCCGGACACGTGGCGCCCGTCCCTGGCGAGGGAGAGCACGCCGTAGCGCGAGACGTCCCCGGGTTCGGAGATGGAAGCCATTACCGAGCAGCCCGTTTCCTTCCACGCCTCGATGAGCTGGGCCGCGAGGGGCCGCTCGCCCACGTGCAGGTCGTCCGGATAGGCCACCACGCAGGGGTCCGCGCCGATCCAGGGCCGGACCTGCATGAGCGCGTGGCCCGTGCCCATCATCCGCTGCTGGCGGACGAAGGATACGTTCGCCTTCGCGGGCTCGATGAGCTCGAGCTGGCGCTTTTTGCCTTCCCGCTCGAACACCGTCTCGAGCTCGATCTCGCGGTCGAAATAGTCCTCCAGCACGCCCTTCCGGCGGGAGGTGATGATGACGATATCGGTGATGCCCGACGAGACGAACTCGTCCACGATGAACTGGATCGAGGGCACGTTTAT
>QKCE01000117.1 GCA_003245785.1 Spirochaetales bacterium
GGTTGAAGGGGGCTTTTGGGGCGAACCTGGCCTCAAAGCCGAGCTCGAAGCGGCGGCTATCGGGCGGAACGGGGGTAGGATCCCCCTTCCCGGAAAATTCGGCGCCGAATGCTATCGATAGCACGGGATGAGGCGTAGCCTTGATCGCCCCGCCGAGAACGTAAACAAAGGGCGACCCCCGTCCTTCATCCCCATACCGTGCCGAGAGAGCCGCGATAACCGCCCGCTGCGGTAGCACGGGGACGCAGAGAGCGGTTCCCGCATGCCTTTCGGGGGTATCCATCTGGTCCGTCTGCCGGGCATCAAGTTCCCACGCCAAAGCCCCTCGCCGAATCTCGATCTTTCCGGCTTCTTCGGTAATCTTTTCGTCGTTTTCCCAGGTTTTTTCCCGTCTAACCGTTTTAAGGGAGAATACCACCCCGGCCCTGAAGGCGTCAAATCCGCCAAAAAGGGGCAGAAGGGAAATTGTAGGCGCCGCGTAAACCCGTTCAAGCGTACCTGGAACGGATCCATTCTGGGCGGTGAATCCACGATCCATCGACACGATGCCCGCCGCGACGCTTCCCCATGCCGTTTCCAAGGCTCCCTCGAGGGAACCGTAACCCGAAACGAGGCCGAAACCGTCTACGGCTACCATGGTGAGGGCATCGGCCAGGAAAGGGCCGATATCGGCCGTGGCCCCGATCCCGAAAGTCTCTCGCTTTCGCGCAGGCAATGGCGCGGTCTCGGGAAACCAGGAATCGCTTTCTCCGTCGGCAAGACTTCCCGTCGCGGCGCAGAATCCTAACTCGAGCGCTTTCTTCCCGTCTCCCCTCCAGACGCCCGAGGCGGTACCAAGGGCGTAATCCGGTGCGTCACTGTCCGCCAAAATCGCCGCCCGAAGGTTTTCTCCATGGCATTCGATGCCCGTTTTGCCCGTGGAGAGGGTATCTGACCGCTCGAGAAGCGCGTCGTCAGCCGCCCGGCGGGGTAGGCGGAAGGGAGCCGGCGCTACGGGCACGGGATTCGCCATGCGGGCGGCGATTCCCCTTGCCGAGACCGAGCCTGCGAACAGCCGCATGCCCGGAATGGGCGAAAGGGCGAGGTTCCAGCTTCTCGTTTCGAGATTCTCGAAGGTTTCCCCGGAAATGGTCTCGCGCGCCTCGGTCGGATCAAGGCCGCGGGCGGCAAAATGGCCTACCACTGACGATTCCGCGCCCTCCGCGCCCTTTATACCGAATGATCCGTCGAATTCAAAATCGGCCGTCTGTCCGTTTTCCTTCTTAGTCCAGGAACTCAGGGTAGAAAAGTCGCCGAAAACGGAAGGCCATACCTTATTAATTGAAGATTTCGAATCAATGCCGGGATGCGCCGATTCGTATTGATCGGGCGAGCGGGGATTTGGGGCGGGATCCGCTTGAGCGGGGAGGGAGCTAATCGAATGAGGGAACGCCGGAAGAGCCTCGGCGGGGACGCTGTGCGGGGATTGCCCGGGAGACGCGTGCGTCGCCCCGTCCGCGACGGCCAAGGAACCGCACCCGAACAAGGCCGGCAAGGAAAGGGCGCTGCATAAAAAAAGAAGCCGGCCCGGGGCCGGCTTTTTCGATAAGGCGGGCATGCGCCACTTTTCGCGGCGTCATGACCGCATTGCCCGAAAACGTATCGTTTACCGCTTGGTCTTTACCTCGGACACGTAACTGTCGGAGAACCCGGCGATTTCGCGCACTACCGAGAGCCAGTAATCCGCCTCGGATTTCTTCGCGTAAGGACCGACGCGAACCCTGTACGCCGTGGAGCCGGAAACGGCTTTCGTGAATATCTCCGCGTTCAGGTACCTCGCCTTGAGGGTGTCCCTGGCCTTTTCGGCGTTCAGTTTGCCCGAGAATGAACCGGTCTGTATCCAGTATTCGGTCACGGTTACTGGCGTTTTAGACGTTGTAGTCACGGGCGCCTTCGATACGGACGCGGCCGGTTTGGCCGTCGTCGTTTTCGCCGTGGCGGTCGGAGCCGTCACGGTTTGCACCCTGGGCGTCGTTTCGGCGGGGGTAACCGCCTTTACCTGTCCCTCGGTCGCCGCGGGGCCGGTCGTCGGCGTAGTCGGGGCGCCGCCCTGGGGAACCGCGATAACCGCGGTCCCGGTATCGGAGGTGAGTCCCGAAACGTCGAGGGTGGTAAAGTTCGCGCTGGCGTTCTGGCCGTTCACGATAGTTACGTTGACCGGGTTGGAACCCGTACCCTGGGGTTGCGCCATGGCCTGTCCCGCGGGCAACGGCTGTCCCTGGCCGGCCATTCCCGGTCCGGTCAGGCCGGTGCCGCCTTGTCCCTGGGCTGCGTCGGGGTTAGGCGTCGCGGAGAAGCCTCCCGTACCCGTCCGGTCAGACGGCGTGACGCCGCTCGAAAGGGCGGTCGCCGGCGTCGAGGCGGAATGAAGGGCAGGCGCGGCGTCCCGGCCTTGCGAATACAGAATCATGGCAAACCCGAAGACGAGAATAAGAAAGCCGCTCACGGCGACGAGTACCCATAAAAGTTTTTTCTGCTCCATAAAGGCCTCAATAACCCCTGCGCGAAAGGGACGATTCGAGCCTGCGTTCCAGCGCCCGTGAACTTCCGCGGTTATTTACCTTATCTATATCGACATTTTTTTTCCTGTATTGAGCGTAGAGTTGCCTTTGGGCGGAAAAACGGGCAAGAATTTGGCGGGGAGGGAGCTTGTCCCGTCGAAGGGCGCGAAAAAACCGGATAAGGAGGGGGGCATCGACGAAAATCACGAAATGGCACCGGGAAAGAACCGCGGATTTGTGGAGGAGGGGCGCGTTGACCACGACGCCGCGATCCGCGTTGGCCGTGATGAACCCGTCCAGGAGTTCGTCGATGCGGGGATAGACGATGGCTTCGTGCCTGGCGAGTTTCGCCGGGTCCGCGAAAAGAAGGGATCCGAGGGCGCGGCGGTCGAGGGTGCCGTCCTCCCGGACCAGGCGAATCCCCGCAGCCTCGGCGTCCGGGGTAAATTCCGCGATGACCCGTTCCCTCACGTCCTCGAGGGCCCCATGGGCGATTCGGTCGGCGTCGGCCACGGCGTAGCCCCGCTTGGCGAGAATTTCCGCGGCGAGGTTCTTTCCCGCGCACATCGGGCCGGTGAGCCCGATTACCGGGGGGCCGCCCCGGGCGCTCAATGGAAATCTCCCCAGCTGGGACCCGACTCGACGCTTACCCGAAGGGGCACCGCGAGCTCGATTACCGACTCCATCTCCCGCTTGGCAAGGGCTCGGACCGCGGCGACTTCGCCGATCGGCGCCTCGAAAATGAGCTCATCGTGAACCTGGAGGAGGAGCCTCGCGCCAGGGGCTTCCGCGGGGAGGGCGGCGTCGATCCGGAGCATGGCTCCCTTCACGATATCCGCGGCGGAGCCCTGGATAGGGGTGTTGACCGCGATGCGCTCCGCCCCGGCGAGTTCGAGCTTGTTGGAGCTTCCGATACCCCGGATATAGCGTCGTCGCCCCATGATCGTCTCGACGAAGCCAGTCTCCCGGGCCTTGGCCTTCACCTCGGCGATAAAGGCGTTCACGCCGGAATAGGTCTCGAAGTACATGTTGATGAAGCCCGCGGCTTGTCCCCGGGGAATGCGGAGCTCGTTCGCCAGGCGGAAGGCGCTCATCCCGTACATTACCCCGAAGTTGATGGTCTTCGCGACCCGGCGCATGTCGCCCGTCACGTCGTCGCTTTCCACCCCGAAGATCAGGCTCGCGGTTTTCCGGTGCACGTCCACCCCGCTTTTGAAGGCCTCCACGAGGTTCGCGTCCCCGGAAAGATGGGCCAGGATCACCAGCTCGATCTGGGCGTAATCCGCGGAAACGAGCTCATGGCCCTCCCTCGCGCGGAAGGCGCTCCGGATGCGGCGGCCGTTCGCCTCGCGGACCGGGATGTTCTGGAGGTTCGGGTCCCTGCTCGAGAGCCGTCCCGTGGCGGTTCCCGTCTGTACGAAGCTCGTATGGATTCTCCCGTTTCGGTCCGCCAGGGCGGGCAAGGCGTCCACGTAGGTCGACTTCAGCTTCGCGAGGGCGCGGTAGTCCAGGATCTTTCCGGGAATCACGTCCTCCGAGGCGAGGTCTTCGAGCACGGAGTTGTCCGTGGAGAAGCCCGTCTTGGTCTTCTTGCCCGTGGGGAGCTTTCGCTCGGTGAAGAGCACTTCCTGGAGCTGTTTCGGCGAGGCGATGTTGAACTCGTGCCCGACTATCCCGAAAATCTCCCGTTCGGTCCGCTCGATTTCCCCGGCAAGCTCGACGGAAAATGCCGCGAGGGCGCCCTTTTCGAGGCCGATGCCCTCGGTTTCCATGTCCGCGATGATCGGGACGAGGGGCATTTCGAGCGTCCGGAAGAGTTTGTCGAGGCCCGCTTCGGCGAGGCGGGGCGCGAAGAGGCCGTGGAGCCTGAGGGTCAGGTCCGCGTCTTCCGCGGCATAGGCGACCGCCTCGGGAACGGGCACGTCGGCGAAGGTTTTGCCCTTGGGGACTACGGCGGCGTAGGCGACGGTCTCGAGGCCGAGCTGGCTCAGGGCCAGGGACTCGAGGCCAAGGGAGCCCCAGTCGGGGTCGAGCATCCAGGCCGCGATCATCGTGTCGAAGAGGGTGGCGACGGGGCGCTTTCGCGGCAGTCCGTCGAAGGTCCCCGCCCGGGCGAGGATCTGGAGGTCGAATTTACCGTTGTGGAGGGCGATGGTGAGGCCCTTGGCGGCGAATAGACGCGCGAGCTGGGCGAGGGCGCCGGCCTCGTCCATGAGGGGATGGGCGTCCATGCCGAGCTCTGGCTCGGGGCCGCGCAGGGGCACGTAAAAGCCCTTTCCCTCCTCGAGGGAGAGGGAAAAGCCCACGAGCCTGTCGTTAAGCGTATCGAGTCCGGTGGTTTCGGTGTCAAAGGCCACGAGCCCTGCCGAGACGGCGCGGTCGACCAGGACCGTAAGTTCCGGGACGTCGGTTACCGCCCGGTAATCGCCCTCGTTTCTCACGGGGCCCGTGACCGGCGGCTCGGTCGAGAGGGGCGGGGCGAAGGACGAGGCGGCGCCGGAAGGGGCTTTCGCGGAAGCGGCCGCGGGCTTCGTCTCGGCGTCCCCTCCGTCGGCGTGGCCCGAGTAAAGCCGCGCCACCGAGGGCAAGCCCTCGCGCATGAGAAGCCGCGCCGCGGCGGTGCGGTCGAGCTCCGCGCAGGAATAGCTCGAAAAGTCCCTATCCAGGGGTACGTCGTAGTTGAGGGCGATGAGCCGCTTGGAGAAGTAGGCCATGTCCTTCCCTTCGGCGACCTTCTTCCCGATCGCGCCGGTCAGTTTATCGGCGTTCTCGTATATGCCGTCCAGGGTGCCGTACTCGGCGAGGAGCTTCAGGGCCGTCTTGTCGCCCACGCCTTTCACGCCCGGCACGTTGTCCGAGGAATCGCCCGTCAGGGAAAGGAGGTCCAGCATCAGCTCCGGGCCCACGCCCCACTCGGCGCGCACGCCCTCGGCGTCCACGCTCTCCCATCCCCCGGTTTTTCCGGGCTTCAGGACGGAAACCGGGCCGCCCACCAGCTGCATGAGATCCTTGTCCGCCGAGACGACGACGCAGGGGGTATTTTCCGCCCGGCACCGCTCGGCAACCGAGGCGATTATGTCGTCCGCCTCGAAGCCGTCCTGCCTTAGTGTCTGGATTCCCAGGGCGGTCAGTATTTCCTCGATGATCGGCACCTGCTCGTGCAGGTCTTCGGGCGTCTTGGCGCGGTTTGCCTTGTATTCGGGGTAAATTTCGTGCCGGAAGGTGGGGGTTCGCGAATCGAAGGCCGCGATGAACCGGTCGGGGGAATAGTCCCGGAGGATGGCGTGAAGGTTTCGGAAAAAGCCGAAGACGGCGGACACGTTCTTGCCTTCCTGGTTCGTGAGGGGCTTCGCGATGAAGGCGAAATAAGAGCGGTAAATGAGCCCGTAGGCGTCGAGAATGTACAGGGCGTTCTTCATGGCCTGGAGTATACCACAAATGGCCTGGGCGGGGCGGAGCCCGCGGGGAAAAGGGTCAGGATTCTATGTCGATGCGGGTTCCGGTCTGGCCGGTGGCGGCGTACACGCTGGCGCGCTTGGCGTAGGGGTTGCGGAGGGACACGACCTGCTCGCGGATGAGGCTCATTCGCGACTTGAGGAGTTCCCGGTTCTTTTCGTTCTGGGCGAGCACGTCGGACTTGAGGCGCTCGAGGTCGGTCTTGAGGCGGGGAATTTCGGCGTCCGGGGCATGGGGATGGGCGTCGCGCCAGAGGGTTTCCATCGGGTCGATTACCTTCTGGATCGTGAAGATCTCGGAAACGATGGACTGCTCGAGCTCGGTATGGCTCACCATGGCGTCAACGTCGCCGGTATCGATGTCTGAGTGCTGCTTTTCGAGGACGGTGAGGTAGGTGCGGAATTTGTCGCGCTGTTCCTGGAGGAGGGCCTTGAAACGCTTGAGAAGCGCGACGCGCTCGGCGACTTCCTGGTCCGAAGGACCGTGGGCGGGCATGCGGTCCGCCCCGTCAGCCCGCGATATTGATGCCCGCGGGGGCGGATTGCACCGGCGAGGGAACGGCGGTGTTGTTCACCACCTCGATCCAGGCGCCGCGGAGCTGCTCCATCAGGTTTTTCACGGATTCGAGCTTTTCGGGCTTCTTTTCCATGTTGCCCTCGATGAGCTGCTGATTGAACCAGGTGTACAGCGCGAAGAGGTTGCGGGAAATTTCGCCCCCGGCCTGCATGTCCAGGGAGGCCATGAGCTCGGTGATTATTTCCTGGCTTTTGAGGATGTGGCCGTTGGCGGTCTCGATCCGGGCGGGATTTTTCTTGAAATCGTCGTCAAACAGGGTAATCGCCGCGCCGATCCGCTTGATCGCCTCATCGTACAGCATGATGATCAGGGAGCCTTGGCTCGCGGTCCTGACGCGGGTTTCACGATACGCGCTTAATGCCTGATTGTAACTCACAATGCTTCCTCGCTCTCTATGAAAAGAATGCGGGCGATTATGCCCCACATTTCCTATCGGCGCTATTTTCCTCTACTTTAGAGGAAATCGGCGCAAATTGCCAGAGAAAACTCGACGGACCCTTCCCTTTTTCGTATTATAAAGACAAGGCGGTACCGAGAGAACTTATGAGCACCGAGAATTCACCTAAGACACCGAAGGACGACCCGAAGAACGGAAACGATCCTTTCAATTTTTTCAAATTCGACCCGGAATCCGGCTCGTCCGGCCCGGGAAACGGGTTCCGCATGCCGAAGATCCCGATTTGGGCGATTCTGCTCGCGGTTTTCGCGCTGACGATCGTAATCCAGTACGTGACCCTTTCCCGAACGGAATCCCTGATTCCCTTTTCCGACTTCCGGGCGAAGATCGAGTCCGGGGAGATCGTGCGGGTCCAGCTTTCCTCGTCCACCTTCGTCGGATACACGACCCGGTCCGCCGTTACCGACGGCGCCGACTCGGGAAGCGGAACGGCGACCCAATCCCTGAACATCTTCTCCAGCGCCGCCAAGGGCGGGAAAAGCTGGAAGACCGTCGGGCTCCTGAGCGAGGAATTCCTCACCTTCCTGAACGATCACGGGGTCGAGTACGCCATGCAGCCCGAGCAAAACAACGCGATCCTGGACTTCGTCCTCCAATGGATACTTCCCTTCGCGATCTTCTTCTTCATGTGGCGTTTCCTCATGAGGCGGATGGGCGGCGGCATGGGTGGTCTCGGCGGCAGCATCTTCTCGGCGGGCCAGGCGAAATCCGCCGCGGTTGAGGAAGGCAAGGTCACTACCCGGTTCTCCGACGTTGCGGGGGTCGACGAGGCGAAGGAAGAACTCGTCGAGGTGGTCGACTTCCTCAAATATCCCAAGAAATACACCGATATCGGCGGAAAGATACCCCGCGGCGTGCTCCTCGTGGGCCCTCCGGGAACCGGTAAGACCCTTCTCGCCCGCGCCGTCGCCGGGGAGGCGGGGGTTCCCTTCTTCCGCATCAGCGGTTCCGACTTCGTCGAGATGTTCGTGGGCGTGGGCGCCTCCCGGGTTCGCGACCTCTTCAAGCAGGCCCGCGAGAAGGCCCCGTGCATCATCTTCATCGACGAGCTCGACGCCATCGGCAAGTCCCGCCTCAATACCATGAGTTCCAACGACGAGCGCGAGCAGACCCTGAACCAGCTCCTCGTCGAGATGGACGGCTTCGATACCGCGAGCGGGCTCATCCTGCTCGCCGCGACGAACCGCCCGGACGTGCTCGATCCCGCGCTCCTCCGCCCGGGCCGCTTCGACCGGCAGGTCGTCGTGGACCGCCCCGACGTGAAGGGACGCGAGCAGATCCTCAAGATCCACTCGAAAAACGTAAAGCTTTCCCGCGACGTCGACCTTTCGGCCATCGCCAAGACAACGAGCGGCTCCTCAGGGGCCGACCTCGCGAACATCATCAACGAGGCCGCCCTGCTCGCGGTCCGGGCGGGCCGCAAGGAAGTGATGATGGAAGACCTCCACGAGGCGGTCGAGAAAGCCATCGCCGGCCTGCAGAAAAAAAGCCGCGTAATAAAGGAAGACGAGCGCAAAATCGTCGCCTTCCACGAGACGGGCCACGCGCTCACCGCCGCCTTTACCGAGGGCGCCGACAAGGTTCACAAGGTGTCGATAATTCCCCGGGGCATCGCCGCCCTCGGCTACACCCTCCAAATGCCCGAGGAAGACCGCTACCTCCGCACCGAGAAGGAACTTATCGGCGAAGTGGACGTGCTCCTGGGCGGCCGGGCAGCGGAAGAAATCGCCTTCTCGCAGATATCCACCGGCGCCTCGAACGACCTGTCCCGGGCGACGGATATCGTCCGCCGCATGATCACCGATTACGGCATGAGCGGGAAGTTCCGGAACGTGGCATTGAGTCAGCACGGCGCGGGCTACGGCGCGGGAGACCCCAAACTCGTGCGCGATTACGCGGAAACGACCCAGCAGTATATCGACGAGGAAATCGCCTCGGTCATCGACGCGCGCTACAACGCGGTCAAGGACAGGCTCGCCCTCAAGAAGAACCTCCTGGATTACGTCGCGAACCGCCTCCTTGAAAAGGAAATAATAGAAGGAAAAGAGTTCATGGAGATCGTGGGAGCGGAGGGGAAACTGGGCGATTCGGAAAACAATTGACGTATACCGGAGTTTCTGATTTACTGAAACAATGAGTATTTCCCGCTTTCGCATTGTGTTTTGCCTGCCGTTGGCCTTATGCGTCGGTCTCGCCTGGGCGCAAACCGACTCCATAACGACGGCGGATACCTTATTTTCGCAGATTTCCGACACATACGCCGCCATAACCGATTACTCGGCCTCCATCGCGATTACCGCCGGCACAGGCTCCGCCGCGATGAAGGGCCAGGTGATCTTCAAAAAACCCGAGCTCCTACGAATCGACTTTTCCGACCCCAAAGAACAAACCATCGTGTTCGACGGCAAGACCCTCACCATCTACCTGCCCGGGTATAACGTCGTGCTCAACCAGTCGGTGGAGTCCTCCGGGGGCGGCGCCTCCGGGGCCTCCCTCGCGACCCCCCAGGGCTTGTCCCTCATGAAGCGGTACTACACCATCGGCTACGAGAAGGACGCGACCCCGGTGGAGCTCGAACCCGGCTCGAAGGAGCGGGTAATCGTGCTCGCCCTGGCGCGCCGTTCGACCACCGAGTCCTTTCGCACGCTCCGGCTCATGATCGACCCGGCGACGAAGCTGATCCGGCGCATCGACGCGCGCAACCTGGCCGGCGATCCCTACGTGTTCGATTTCACCAACTACAAGGTGAACCAGGGCTTGCCCGAAAGCCGCTTCGTCTACGATTCCCCCGCCTCGGCGAACATGTTCAACAATTTTCTCTTTACGGAATAACGGAGTTTAAAAATATGGATGCATTCGGCAAAAGACTTCAGGAAGCGCGGACCCGAAAGGGCCTCGAATTCGACCAAATCGCGCGGGAAACCAATATCGCGCGGCGTTATCTCGAGGCCCTTGAGGCCGAGGACTTCGCCGTGTTCCCGGGGGAGCCCTACCTCCTCGGGTTCCTGAGGAACTACGCCGAGTACCTCGGCCTGCCGAGCAACGAGATAATCACTGCCTACAAGAATTTCAAGATACAGGAAGCGCCGGTGCCCCTCCGGGAGCTCATGCCGGCCCGCCCCATGTCCGACGTGCTTTTCGGCCGGGGAAACGGCGGCAAGATCCTGGCGGGATTTCTCATAGTCCTCGTCGTCGGCGCCCTCGCGGGCGGAGGCTACGCGATAGGTTCCCGGCTTCTCGCGAATATCCCCGAAAAGCCCGCGGAGGTCGCCCGCGCCCCCGTGACCTGGACCGTCGACGGGTCACCCTTCGCCGAGCGCGTCTACGCGGGCGACACGATCAACGTGTCGGCCGAGGACAAGACCTGGAGCCTCCTCGTCGAGGAGACCGCCCCCGCGCTCAAGCTCCGCACCCCCATCGGTTCCCGGACCATCGAGCTTGGCCAGGACCTTTCCATCGACCTCTCCGGCAACGACGAACCCGACGTGTGGGTGTTCGTGGCCGACCTTTTCAAGAACGACCCGTCCAAGGGCGCCGAGGTGCGCATCGAGGCCGGCGCCGCCGACGAAGCGTCCGTCGCTGCCCAGGACGAGCAGCCAGCCGCATCGGACGTGACCCTGGCCGCCTCTACCGGCACCGCCGCGGATACCTCGCGCCAGACCGTGCTCTTCGAGAGCGGTTCCGCCTATCCGGTCACCATGAACGCTACCTTCCGCGGCTACTGCCTGTTCCGCTACGAGTCCGACCGCGCCACGCGGGAAGAACGCTACTACCAGAAATCCGAGCTCCTCACCGTCCAGGCGAATAACGGGATCCGCGTGTGGGCCTCGAACGGCAACGCGGTGAAGATCCAGATGATCGCCGGCGGCAAGACCGTCGACCTCGAGATCAGCCGCCCCGGCGAGGTGGTCGTGCGCGACCTCAAGTGGATCAAGGATGAGGACACGGGCCGATTCCGGTTCGTCTCCATGGAAATAGACTGACGATGCTCTTTTTTCTCGACCAGCACGGCTGCGCGAAAAACCAGGTGGACGGCGAGCTCATTATCGGGTATCTCCGCGAGCGCGGCTGGGAACGCACCGACGATCCCGACGCCGCCGACCTGATCGTGGTGAACTCCTGCGGCTTTATCGAAAGCGCCAAGAAGGAATCCCTCGACGCCGCCCTCACCGCCCACGCCGCCCATCCCAGGGCGAAAGTCCTTCTCGCGGGCTGTCTCGCCGAGCGCTACGCCGACGATCTCGCGGAGGGGCTGCCCGAGGTCGCGGGTTTTTTCGGCAACGGCGACCTCTCGAAGATTGGCGATTTCGTTGCCGGCCTCTTTCCGGACGCGCCGAAGGCCGGCGGGGCGGATCCGGCGACCTCCCCGGTTCTCGTGTCGCCCCAGGAAGGGGTTTGCGTGGGCGAACGCCCGGAAATACTCTCCTTTCCCCGTTCGGTGTACGTGAAGATTACCGAGGGCTGCGACAACTGGTGCTCTTTCTGCGCCATCCCGCTTATCCGGGGCAGACTTCGCAGCCGTAGCGTCGCCGAGATAGTCGGCGAGTGCCGCGACCTCGTCGGGCGGGGCTATTACGAACTCAATTTTATCGGCCAGGATCTCGCCGCCTTCGGCACCGGAGACGGCGACTCGGTAGACGGCGAACCGGTCGCCGACCGCCTCGTCGACGCCAACGCCCCGGGTTCACGGTCTTCCGCGGGCGGCGAGGCCGCCGAGAACGGTAGCGCTCCCGCCCCCAGTCCCCTTTCGCGCCTTCTCCGCGGGATTTCGGCCTTGGAAGGCGATTTCCGAGTCCGCCTCCTTTACATCCACCCGGACCATTTCCCCCGGGATATCCTCCCCGTGATGGCGGCCGATCCGCGCTTCCTGCCGTATTTCGACATCCCCTTCCAGTCGGGGGACGGGAAGATACTCGCGGCCATGAACCGCCGCGGGGACGCCGAGTCCTACAAACGCCTCGTGGAAGACATCCGCGCCGCCTTCGCCGCGCCGGGGAACCCCTACGGCACGGTCGCGCTGCGCACCACGATCCTTTCGGGCTTTCCCGGCGAAACGGACGAGTCCTTCGAGGCCACGGCGCGTTTCCTCGCGGATATCCGCCCCATGTGGTCCGGTTCCTTCGCCTGGTCCGAGGAAGAGGGCACCAAGGCCGCTGACATGAAAAAAAGGCCGACCAAGAAGGCCGTGAAGGTCCGTCTCGACACCCTTCTCGAAATTCAGCGCCGCATAACCCCCGAACGGCTTTCGTTCTTCATGGGAAAGACCGTCGACGTGCTCGTCGAGGAGTTGATTCCGGTATCCGAAGAGTCCCGCGACGGGGCGGACGTCGACATTCCCGAATCCCGCCTCGCCCTGGGCCGCGCCTGGTTCCAGGCCCCCGAGGTGGACGGCTCCGTGGTGCTACAGTTCGAGGACAACCAGGCCGATTCCGCCGGCAAGCCGATCGGCCCGGGCTCCGTGGTGAGCGCCGTCGTCATGAACGTGAACGGCGTCGACGTGGAAGCGGTGGTGCGATGAATGCGGAGCGTTACCTCTCCGTCCTGAACCCCGAACAGCTCGACGCGGTGACCCACGAGGGCTCTCCGCTCCTCATCCTGGCCGGCGCCGGATCCGGCAAGACCCGGGTGATCACCACGAAGATCGCCTGGCTTATCGGCGAGCGCGGGGTGGACCCCGCCTCGATCCTGGCGGTCACCTTCACGAATAAGGCCGCCCGGGAAATGGCCGAGCGCGCCACCCGGCTCGAGCCCCGGGCGGAAGGCTCGGTGCTCCGGACCTTCCACTCCTTCGGCGCCTGGCTCCTCCGGCGCAACGCGGGCCTCGCGGGCCTCGACTCCAACTTCACCATTTACGACGACGACGACGCGGTGACCCTCCTCTCGAAGGCCATGCCCGCCCTCACGCGGCAGCAGGTCTCCTCGGTGGTCCACAAGATCGCCCGGGCCAAGGATTACTGCCTGGGCCCCGAAAGCCCGCTCCTCCCGGAGATCGACCCGGACCCGGACTTCGCCGAGGCCTACCGCATCTACGAAACCCGCCTCCGCGAGACCGGGAACCTCGACTTCGGCGACCTCATCCTCCTCCCGGTCAAACTGATGCGGGAGCATCCCGAGGTGCGGGAACGGCTCCGGAGACGCTTTTCCGTCGTGATGGTCGACGAGTACCAGGATTCCAACGTGGCCCAGTTCGAGCTCCTGAAGGAGATCGCCGGTCCCGAAACCTTCCTTTGCGTGGTGGGCGACGACGACCAGTCCATCTACCGCTTCCGGGGCGCCGAGGTGAAGAACATCCTCACCTTTTCCGAGAGCTTCCCGGGCACCAAGATCGTGCGGCTCGAGCGCAATTACCGCTCCGTCGCGCCGATCCTGGCGGTGGCGGGTTCGGTGGTTTCCCATAACGAGGGCCGCCTCGGGAAAACGCTCACGGCCGAGCGGGGCACGGGAAAGCGGCCGGTGGTCATGTTCCTGGCGAACCAGGACGAAGAAGCCGCCCTTGCCGCCGAGCTTATCCAAAACGCGCGTAAGAAGGGCTGTCCCTACGCCGATTGGGCCGTGCTCTACCGGACGAACGCCCAATCCCTCGGCTTCGAGACCGAATTCCTCCACAGAAAAATCCCCTATCGAGTGGTAGGCTCCCTGAAATTCTACGAGCGCGAGGAAATCAAGGACGCCCTCGCCTGGCTCGCCCTCATCGCCAACGGCCGCGACGAGATCGCCTTCCGCCGGGTGGTGAACAAGCCCGCCCGGGGACTCGGGGCGGTTACCCAGGACAAGATCGTCGACGAGGCGAGAAAGATCCTGTTCGGACGCGATACCGCGGACGGCACCCTCGACTTCGAGAGCGCGACGAATCTCGTCACCGCGGCCCGCCGGGTACTCGAGAGCCTTCCGAAAAAGGCCCGCTCGGGCCTGTCGGAATTCCTCCACGTGCACGAAACCCTGCGGGGCATGATATTCCCGGCCGTTTCCGCCGCAACGGGGCCGTCCGCCGACGACGCGGGAGAAGCCGACGGCGCGGGCGATGCCGAGGGCACTTCGGCTTCCGCGGAAATCCTATCCGGCGCGAGTTTGCGGGCTCCGACGGCCCCGGCCGATTCGGGATCGCTTTTCGACCGGGAAACCCTCGAGGCGGCCGCCGCGTCCGGGAAACCCGGCGACGAGCCGGGGGACAGCCCCGACATGCCCGGGGAGATTGCCCGCAAGACCGGCGAAGGCGTTGCCCTGCCAGCCGGCTCCGGCGAACCCGACCTCCCGGACTCCGCCGACAGTACCGGAACCGACGCCCCTTCCTCCCGTCCCGCCCGCAAGCGGGGCGCCGCCGGGCTCGCCGCCTTCGTGGAACGCCTCGTGGAAGCCACGGGCCTTCTCGCCTACCACCAGGGCCAGGACGAAATCGCGGGCACCCAGCGGGTCGCGAACCTCGAGGAGCTGGTGAACGCCGCGAGTCTTTACCCGCTCACGGGCGAGGGGCTCATCGAATTCCTCGAGCATATCGAATTGGACCGCTCCATGGCCGACGAGGAGGACAACCCCGACTCGGTCACCCTGATAACCGTGCACAACACCAAAGGCCTCGAGTTCCGGCGGGTCATCGTCACGGGCCTCGAATCCGGCGTTTTCCCCCGGGACGACAAAAAGGGCGACGACCTCGAGGAGGAGCGCCGCCTCATGTACGTGGGCTGCACCCGGGCGATGGACGAGCTCTACCTCACGAGCTGCGCCGCCCGCCGCCTCTACGGCCGCACCGCCTTCATGGAGCCGAGCGTCTTCCTGTCGGAAATGGGCGCCGATTCGGTCGAGGTGCTCGGAAAGGCGCCCCGCTCCTTCCTCGCGCGTCAAACCCGTCCCTCCTTCGGCCGCCAGGGCATTCCCGGGGGCGCAGACCTCCCGGCCGGGCGCCCCGGGCTTGAAAAGCGCCCCCTCGCGGGCGAAGCGCGGCCGGGCAGCAAGTCTCCCGGTGAACGGCATGCCCAAGGGGAACGCTATTCCCCGGGGAACCCCGCCTATGGCGAAAGCACCCGCGACCCCGACCTGGCCGAGCGCTGGAAGGTCGGCCGCCGGCTCTTTCACGACGAATACGGCTACGGCGCCATTACGAAAAACCTCTACGCCGGGGACGAGCTCGTCATCATGGTCCGCTTCGAAGCCGGGGGCGAAAAGAGATTCATGCCCCGGTATCAGGCGAAAAACCTCCGCCTCGTCGAGGAATGAGGCGGGGAGGGCGCATGGCGGAAGGCGAACGGCGCATCGACGAAACGACCCTCTCCCGGCTCCTCGAGCTCTCCGGCCTCTCCCCCGACGGCGTCGACCTGCCCGCGCTTCCCCGCCAGCTCGACGAGATCGTCTCCTATTTCGGCCTTCTCGACCGCTTCGCCGGCGACGATTCGCCCCTTTCCGAAGCCGACGCGACCGGGGTCGACGCCCTGCGGGACGACGATCCGGCCCCGGGCTTGCGACCGGACGAGCTCGCCCGCATGTCCCCCCAATTCCGCGACGGCTATTTCCGCGTCACGCCGACTTCCCCGGTGTCGAACCCTACGACCGCGCCCGGGCGGCCAATCCCTCTTCCGGAGAACGGGGCAACCGCGGGCAATGAGAAAATCGCGCCCGGGCGGCCAGCCCCTCTTCAGCGGAACGGGGCCCCCACTCGGAACGCGACAACCTCGCCCGCGCGGCCAGCACCGCTTAAGGAAAACGGCGCCACCACGGCGAACGGCGCCACCACGCCGAACATCCTCTCCCTGGGCCTCGTCGCCCTCAAAAACGCCCTCGACTCCGGCGCCCTCACGAGCGTCGAAATCGTGAG
>QKCE01000314.1 GCA_003245785.1 Spirochaetales bacterium
CAAGATGGGCGACCACGCGAACGCCCTGGCCCTGATACGCGAGGCGAACCGGGTACTCAAGCCCGACGCGACGGCCCTCCTTATCGAGGGGCGCCTTCTTTCCCGCTCCGGCGACCTGAACGGGGCGCTCGAGATTTTCCGGAAGGTGGTGGACCGTTTTCCCAAGGAACGCCGTGGTTGGGAAGAGACGGCCGTCGTCTATGAAAAACAGGGCGTGAAGGAAAGGGCGGAGCTTTTTCGCCAAAAAGCGCGGGACTGTAAGCTGTGAAATATTTAACACAACTTCATTTTATTTAGTATAAATTAACTAAATGTATATAATGTAAATAATTATGCATCCTATTCTTGTCAATTTTTAGTTATTGTCCTATACTGCTAAAGCGTTTTTTCAATATCCCCAAGGAGGATTCTCTAATGAAGAAGATTGCTGCATCGCTCGTTGCCGTATTGATGACGGCGGCTATCTTTGCCGGCGGATCCGCGGATGCAACCGGCAAGGGCGCCGAGTTCATCATCGGAAACGGCGCAGAGCCCCAGAGCCTCGACCCCTCGAAGATCGAGGGCGTTCCCGAGCACCGCATTTACATGGCCCTTTTCGAGGGTCTCGTAGGTTACGACCCCAAGACCGCCACCGCCATGCCCGGCGTCGCCGAAAGCTGGACCATCAGCCCCGACGGAACCGTGTATACCTTCAAGCTCCGCAAGACCACCTGGAGCGACGGTACCCCCATCACCGCGAAGACCTTCGTGGATTCCTGGCTCCGCACCCTCGCCCCCGAGACCGGATCCAACTACGCCTACATGATCACCATGGTCGTTAAGGGCGCCGAGGCGTACAACGCCGGAACCGGCAAGGCCAGCGACGTCGCCATCAAGGCCGTGGACGATTATACCTTCCAGGTTACCCTGACCGGTCCCGCCCCCTACGCGCTCGACATGTTCGGCCACTACGCGTTCAGCCCCCTCCCGATGCACACCATCGCGAAGTTCGGCGACGAGTGGATCAAGCCGGGCAATTTCGTCGGAAACGGCCCCTTCGTGCTCGAGACCTGGACCCCCCAGGAGAAGATCACCGCCGTTCCCAACGCCAAGTACTGGGACAAGAAGAACGTGAAGCTTTCCCGCATCACCTTCCTCGCGATCGAGGACAACAACACCCTCTACCAGAAGTACCTCGCCGGCGAAATCGACTGGGACTGCAACCCGCCCCTCTCCATGATCGACGAGCTCAAGCTCCGCGACGATTTCCAGGTGAGCCCCCAGGTCGCCACCTACTACTACATCTTCAACGTGACCGAGCCGGTTCTCAAGGACGTCCGCGTCCGCAAGGCCCTCACCATGGCCGTGGACCGCAAGGAACTCGTGACCAAGGTCATGAAGGGCGGACAGCTTCCCGCCGACTCCATCGCGCCCGTCATGACCGGATATACCCCCGCCAAGGGCAACCCCTATGACCTCGCGAAGGCCAAGGCCCTCCTCGCCGAGGCCGGCTATCCCGACGGCAAGGGCTTCCCGAAGATGACCGTGATCTACAACACCAGCGAGGCGCACAAGAAGGTCGCCGAGTACATCCAGCAGGTGTGGAAGAAGAACCTCGGAATCGACATTACGATCCAGAACATCGAGTGGAAGACCTTCCTCGACGTTCGCCACAACCACGACTTCCAGATCTCCCGCGCCGGTTGGGTAGGCGACTACCAGGACCCGAACACCTTCCACGAGATGTTCCTCAAGGAGTCCGGCAACAACGACGGCGCGTACGACAACCCGAAGTACGACGAGCTCGTGCACAAGGCCGCGACCCTTCCGAACGGCCCCGCCCGCATGCAGGCCCTTCACGACGCCGAAGAGATCCTCATGACCCAGGATCAGGCCGTGATGCCCCTGTACTTCTACGTGAACCAGGACATCATCGACACCGCGAAGTGGACCGGCTGGTATTCCAACGCCCTCGGTATCCACAGCTACAAGGGTATCGCTCCCGCGAAATAAACGGATAGATTTCCGTTGTTAAAGAACCTGACGGCGGCCGTTTCTCCCGCCGTCAGGCTTCTTTGTTTATTCCACTCATGCCAGAGGCAATGTAATGTTAAGATTTGTCGTTAGACGACTGTTCAGTCTGGTCCCGACGCTTTTCCTGATCGTGACCCTGAGTTTCTTTATCATCCGGATCGCGCCGGGTGGCCCCTTCTCGGG
Source organism: Spirochaetales bacterium (assembly GCA_003245785.1). Taxonomy (GTDB): domain Bacteria; phylum Spirochaetota; class Spirochaetia; order Treponematales; family Treponemataceae; genus Teretinema. Next base: position 2,197 of record QKCE01000314.1, read on the forward strand.
CGAAAAGAACGTACCTCCCGAAATTCTCCAGAATATCATGCGGAAGTACCACATGGACGAGCCACTTCCGGCTCAGTATCTCCGATACCTCAACGATATCCTGCACGGAGACCTGGGTCCTTCCTATAAATATAAGGATCACGACGTGAACTATCTCATCGGGCACAGCCTGCCCAACTCGATAATCCTCGGCGTCGTATCCCTTCTCCTTGCCCTCGTCGGCGGCATAACCGTCGGTATCGCCTCTTCCCTCAAGCAGAATACCTGGGTGGATTACGCGAGCATGTCCGTGGCGATCATAGGAATCTCGATTCCGCTCTTCGTCATCGGGCCGCTGATAATGCTGCTCTTCGCGTCTACCCTGAAGTGGCTTCCCACCTCGGGATGGATCTTCACGCGCCGGGGACTCGACCTCAAGCCCCTCATCATGCCCGCGCTTACCCTTTCCTTCCCCTATTTCGCCTATATCGCGCGCCTTTCCCGGGCGAGCATCCTCGAAATACTCCGGTCCGACTATATCCGAACGGCCCGGGCCAAGGGCCTCAAGGAGTCCGTGGTCGTGGTAAAGCACGTGCTGAAGGGCGCGATGCTCCCCATCATCAGCTACCTCGGCCCCGCTTTCGCCGGCATCATCACCGGTTCCGTGGTCGTGGAGAAAATCTTCGTCGTCCCCGGCCTCGGCGGATTCTTCGTTAACTCGGCGCTCAATCGCGACTATACCCTCATCATGGGTACGGTCATCGTCTATTCGGTCATTCTCGTCGCCATGAATTTCGTCGTGGACGTGCTCTACGGAGCGGTTGACCCGCGCATTTCGTACAAGTGAGGCACGAGACAATGGCAGATATAAACAAAGAGAAAGCCGAAGGCCCCATCAACGAATTCAACCAGCAGGTTAAGCCGGTATCCCTCTGGGCCGACGCCTGGAAGCGCCTCCGGAAGAACCAGATGGCTATAGTGGGGCTGTGGGTCACGGTATTTTACGTGCTCGTCTCGATCCTCGCGCCGGTCCTTCCGATCTACTCCTACAAGGATCAGGTGATCGACCACCAGAACCTCCCGCCCTCGACCCGCCCCGCGGGCGAGGTAATGCTCGAGGTTAGGCACGCCTATATGCTCCGGATCGCGGAAAAGGAAGGTCGGACGGAGCTCAGCGAGGAACAGCAAGCCGAGTACGACGCCCTCGTCGCGGACGTCGCGGTTAACCCCGAGCACCAGCGGCGCTATATCCTCGGCACCGACGCCCTCGGCCGCGATCTCCTGGCCCGCACCATTTACGGCGGCCAGATCTCGATCATGATCGGCTTTATCGGCACCGTGACCGCCCTGCTAATCGGCATCTTCTTCGGCGCCGTGGCGGGATACATAGGCGGCTGGGTGGACAACCTGATCATGCGCTTCGTCGATATCATGTACGGCCTTCCCTACATGCTCATCGTCATCATCATGATGGCCATCCTCGGGCAGAACATCTTCATCCTGTTCATCGCCATCGCCCTCGTTTCCTGGCTGACCATCGCCCGCGTGGTGCGCGGCCAGGTGATCAGCCTCAAGAATTCCGAGTTCATCGAGGCCGCCCGCGCGATGGGCACCCGCAAGCGGCGCATCATCCTCAAGCACCTCCTGCCGAATACCACCGGCATCATCATCGTGTACTCGAGCCTCTCGATCCCGAGCTTCATCATGAGCGAGAGCTTCCTCTCGTTCCTGGGCCTCGGCGTTTCGGCGCCCCGCACCTCCTGGGGGCTTCTCGTCTCCGAGGGCGTGAGCACCATGACCCTGTACCCCTGGCAACTCATCGTACCCGCGGTCGCGATGACGATTTTCCTTTTCGCCATGAACTTCCTTGGCGACGGCCTGCGCGACGCATTCGATCCGCAAAGCAAGAACCGCGTCTAGGAGTACCCTCGATGACTGATAACGTAATCCTGAAGGTCCGCGACCTTCAAACCCATTTCCGCACCGACGAGGGGATCGTCAAGGCGGTCGACGGCGTGAGCTTCGACCTCCGCGCCGGCGAAACCCTCGCGATCGTGGGCGAGTCGGGCTCCGGAAAGAGCGTCACCAACCTGTCGATCATGAACCTGATTCCCTCGCCCCCCGGAAAGATCGTGGGCGGCGAGGTGTGGTACGCCGGCAAGGACATCCTCAAAATGTCAGACCGGGAAATCCGGGAAATTCGCGGAAACAAGATTTCCATGATCTTCCAGGACCCGATGACCAGCCTGAACCCCTTCCTTCGCATTTCGACCCAGATGGTCGAGACCATCGTGCTCCATCAGGGCCTTTCCAAGAAGGCCGCGAAGGACAAGGCGATCGAGATGCTCAAGCTCGCCGGCATTCCCGCGGCGGAAAAGCGGGTGGACAACTATCCCCACCAGTTTTCCGGCGGCATGCGCCAGCGCGTAATGATCGCCATGGCCCTGAGCTGCAACCCGGAGATCCTGATCGCCGACGAGCCCACGAGCGCCCTCGACGTGACCATCCAGGCCCAGATCCTCGACCTCATCGGGGACCTCACCGCCCGCCTCGGCACCGCCGTAATCATGATAACCCACTCCCTGGGCGTCGTGGCCGGCATGTGCGACACGGTGTGCGTCATGTACGCCGGCCGGGTGGTCGAGCAGGGCGCGGTGGACGAAGTGTTCGCGGCTCCCAAACATCCCTATACCCGCGGGCTTATCCGTTCCGTTCCCCGGCTGGACAAGCCGAACAGCGAGCGCCTCTACTCCATCGAGGGCCAGCCGCCGAACGTGATCGACCTGCCCGAGTGCTGCCCCTTCTATCCGCGTTGCGAGTTCGCGAAGGATATCTGCCGCACCAAATATCCCGCCAGCGTGGAAACGGAAAACGGCCACAAGGTCAGCTGCTGGCTCTATCCGGAGGCTCGTTAATGAGCGATAAAGAAAACCTGCTCGAGGTCGAAAACCTCAAGCTTCACTTCCCCTTCCGCGACGGCGGAATTTTCTCTGGCAAGAAGGGCGCGATCCGCGCGGTGGACGGAGTTTCCTTCCAGGTCAAGAAGGGCGAGACCCTCGGCCTCGTGGGAGAGTCGGGCTGCGGCAAGTCGACCACGGCCCGCGCCATCGCCCAGCTTTACAAGCCGACCGCGGGTAAGGTCCTCTTCAAGGGAACCGATCTCGTCACCGCGACGGGAGACGAGCTCATGCACGCCCGCAAGGACATGCAGATGGTCTTCCAGGATCCCTACGCGTCCCTCAACCCCCGAATGACCGCGGGCGACATCATCGCCGAGCCGTTCAGGGTGTTCAACGCCCGGAAGATAACGAACTATTCCCGCTCCGAGATAGTCGACCGGGTGGAATCGTTGATGGAAAAGGTCGGGCTTTCCCGTTATTTCCGCAACCGCTATCCCCACGAGTTTTCAGGCGGGCAGCGGCAGCGTATCGGCATCGCCCGCGCCCTCGCCCTGAACCCGGAACTGATCCTGGCGGACGAGCCGGTCAGCGCGCTGGACGTGTCGATCCAGGCGCAGATCCTGAACCTCTTCAAGGACCTCCAGGAAGAGCTCGGCCTTACCTACCTCTTCATCGCCCACGATCTCGCGGTCATCCAGTACATCTCGACCCGCGTGGCGGTCATGTACCTCGGCATCATCGTCGAGGTAGCCCCGGCGAACAGCCTCTACTCCAAGCCGATGCACCCCTACACCCAGGCCCTTCTCTCCGCCGCCCCGATCCCGGACCCGGTGATCGAGCGCGAGAGGCAGCGGATTATCCTGACCGGCGACGTACCTTCCCCGGACAAGGAGCGCACCGGCTGCTATTTCTACGATCGCTGCCCGAAGCGCATGGAGCGCTGCAAGAATTCGATCCCGAAGCTTACCGAGCGGGCGGACGGCCATTCGGTCGCCTGCTTCCTTTACGACTGAGCGGCGTAAATTAAAACGAAAAAGCCCGCCTTCGACGAATCGAGGGCGGGCTTTTTTTATTATTCGCGCGCCGCTTTCACTTCCGTCGCGCGGCGAAAAAATCGGCCAACCGTTCGGCCTTCGCGATGAGCGCGCCCGCCCGCTTCCTGTTGACCGTGTCGATTATCTCGTCCTTGCCCCCGGGGACCCGGAGGATGATGCGGGTCCATTTTTGCTTGTTGAATCCCTTCTCGAAATCGTCGAATTCCACCGCCGAGATCTCGGCAAAGGGGATGGTCCGCACGTGGGCCGCGAAAAGGAGCCCGAACCGGAACCGGGCGGTTTCGGATCCCGGGTCGAAGGACCATCGTTCCTCCAGCAAGGTACCGAGAAGCGTCACGGCGAGTATCAATATCCCCGCCACGGAAACGCCCCTGTCCCCGGCGAGGAAAAACTGGGAGGACGCGACGACGAGAAAAATAAACGCGTTGAATCCCCTCAATACGGGGGAGACGAGATCGACGGTAAACGTTTCGGCATTGTTCATAACCGAAATATAGGCCCCGACGCGGGAAGCGTCAACCGCCTCCGGGCCCCAGTTCCCGGGAGGCCCCTGCGGCGAAGCCTCGGGCGGCGCGCGCCGCGGCATTCCCCCGTTTCATTTGACTCGTCCCGGGCTAATACCTATTATTGTAGTAAGCATGCGACTAACAAAGTTTTAAGGAGTATTACATGTTAAGCGAAAAACTGAGAAAGATCATTAACGAGCAGATCAACAAGGAATTTTACTCGTCCTACCTTTATCTCGCCATGGCCGCGCATTTCGACGCGAACGCCCTTCCGGGATTCGCCTCCTGGATGAAGGCCCAGGCCGCCGAGGAATGGACCCACGGCATGAAGTTCTACGAATACCTCTATGAGGTGAGCTCGTACGCCGAGCTGGCGGCCATCGCGGCCCCTCCCGTGAAGTACGGGACTCCCGAGGAGATTTTCAAGACGGTGCTCGACCACGAGCGCGAGGTTACCGCCTCGATCAAGGGCATCTACGACCTCGCGAAGGCGGAAAACGACCCCAAGACCGAGCTGATGCTCCATTGGTTCATCAACGAGCAGGTCGAGGAGGAAAAGAACGCCCAGGATATCCTGGACAAGCTCAAGATGACCGGCGGAAACGCCTTCGGCATCATGTTCCTTGACCAGCACGTGCTGGGCGCCCGGAAGGCCGACTGAGCCGCCGCCCGCAGGGCAGGGATACCGAGGGCGGTTTTCCGGCCCTGAAACGAATCGACGACCGCGCGCGACCCGCGCGGACGCAAAAAAACCGGGGGGACCCTTCGTCCCGCCCGGTTTTTTTTTGCGTTAACCGCTATCAGATGAACAGGTTCACGTTACCCTTGGACGCGGCTTCCATGTAAGTCGCCACGCCGCCGATCTCGACGCCGTCCAGCAGCTCTTCCGCGGCGATGCCCATGATGTCCATGGACATCTGGCAGGCGACGAGGCGTACGCCGGCGTGCCGGGCCTGTTGGTACATCATCTCGACCTGGTCGACGTTCTTGGACTTCATGCGGAACTTCATCATCGCGGCGCCGGCGCCGCCGAAGTTCATGGACGAGAGGGCGAGCTTGCCCATGCCCTTCGGGAGCATGAAGCCGAACATCTTCCCGAGCAGGTCCTTGCGGACCTTCGCGGCCTTGCGCTTCCTGAGGACCGAGAGCCCCCAGAAGGTGAAGAACATGGTAACTTCCTTGCCCGAGGCGGCGGCGCCGTTGGCAAGAACGAAGGAGGCGAGGGCGCGGTCCAGGTCGTTGGAGAACACGATCATGGTGGCGGCGTTGCCGCTCACGGTCAGCGCGGGGGCGCCGCCGGGAACCGTCAGGGGAACCGCTCCCTTCTCGATGACCGCCTCTATTATGCCGTTGACCGTCGCGAAGGTAACGAGGTTGTTTCCCGTCATGTTGCACCAGCTCTTCACGTCCCGGGCGAACCCGGGGTCGGTGGCGAGCATCTTGATCTGGTCTCCCGCCTCGAGCTTGTCCATCTCGAGCTTGAGCCGCATGATCGGTCCCGGGCACTGCAGGCCGCAGGCGTCGATTTCGAAGACCTTGTCCCGGGGCTTGACCGGGCTGCCGTCTTCCTCGACTACCGAGATGTTCTTGTCGTAGAGGTGAGCGCCCTCGCCGCCCTTTTCGAGGAGCTCGAGCTCGCTCGTGGCCGCCTTCCAGGTCTTGTAGCCGCCCGTGAGGTTCACGACGTCGGTATAGCCGTTCTGGAGGAGCATACGCTCGGCGAGGTAACCGCGGAGGCCGATCGCGCAGTTCACGAGGATCTTTCGGTCCTTCGGGACCTCGGCGAAGCGGGAGCGGAGCTCCGTGTGGGGAATATTGACGGCGCCCGGGATCGCGCCCAGGGCGAACTCCTCGCGGCTCCGCACGTCGAGCTGGAAGGCCCCCGCGGCGACGAGGGGTTCCACGTCCCGCCAGGTAACGGTCTTCGAGAAGCCGTCCGCCACGTTCTCGGCGATGAAGCCGATCATGTTGATGGGGTCCTTCGCGCTGGAGAAGGGCGGCGCGTAGGCCTGCTCGAAGTTGGCGAGGTCGTGCACGGTTCCGCCCATTTTCACGTATGCCGCGAGCACGTCGACGCGCTTGTCCACTCCGTCGAAGCCGACCGCCTGGCCGCCCCACACCTTGCCGGTTTCGGGGTTGTAAAGGACCTTCACGGTAAGCTGGAGGGCTTTGGGATAGTAGCCGGCGTGGCTGCCCGCGTGGGTCACGATCTGGGCGAAGGGAAGGGCGGCGCGCTGGAGGTTCTTCTCGGTGAGTCCCGTGGAGGCGACGGTAAGGTCGAAGATCTTCGCGATGCTGGTGGCGATGGTTCCGTCGTAGGTGCGGTTCGCGCCCTTGACGATGTTGTCGGCCACGATGCGGGCCTGCTTGTTCGCCGGGCCCGCGAGGGGCACGGTAAGTCCGACGCCGAGGAGCGGGCTCTTGTATTCGATCGCGTCGCCGAGGGCGTAAATGGCCGGGTCGGCGGTGCGGAAGTGCTCGTCCACCTTGATCGCGCCGTTCTGGGCGACCTCGAGGCCCGCGTCGCGCACGAGCTTGGTGTCGGGGCGGACGCCGATGGAGAGGATGACGATGTCGGTCTCGATGGACTCGCCGGAGGAAAGCTTTACCATGAGGGAGGAGCCGCGGCGCTCGAAGGAGGCGACGCCGTCCTTCACGCGGATGCGGACGCCCTTTTCGCGCATGTGCTGCTGTACGATGGCGGCCATGTCGTAGTCGATCACGTTCATGACCTGTTCCATGGCCTCGACCACGGTCACGGAGAGCCCGCGTTCTTTCAGGTTTTCGGCCATCTCGAGGCCGATGAAGCCGCCGCCGACTACGACCGCGCGTTTGGTCTGCACGTCGTCGATTTTCGCCTTGATACCGTCGATATCGGCGACCGAGCGGAGGGTCATGATGGCCGGGTCGTCGATGCCGGGGATGGGGGGCCGCATGGGGGCGGCGCCGGGGCTGAGCACGAGGACGTCGTAATATTCGTCGCGCTCGGTGCCGTTTTTGACGTCCTTCACGTGGACGGTCTTGTCGGCGCGGTTGATGGCGGTAACCTCATGGAATACCCGCACGTCGACGTTCAGGGATTCCTTGAACTTTTCGGGGGTCATCACGAAAAGGCGGGAGCGCTCGGCGATCACGCCGCCGGCGTAGTAGGGGAGTCCGCAGTTGGCGTAGCTGATATACTCGCCCCGCTCGAACATGACGATTTCCGCGTTTTCATCCAGACGCCGAAGACGGGCGGCGGTTCCCGCCCCGCCGGCGACACCGCCGACGATTACATATTTAGCCATTTGCGGCCTCCTATCCTAAAAAAAATTCGCTTATTCTTGGGTGAACGCGAGCACCTCGGGAATATCGATGTCGGAACAGCGATATTTCATGAGGAGCTCCCGCCCTGCATAGGTCAGGTTGAGGGAAATGTTCCGCCTGTCCCCGTCGCCGATCTTCCGTTCCACGAGGTCGTGGTCCTCGAGGGCGTCGAGAATCCTGGTGAGCCGGGAAGGGGAGAGTTCCATTTCCCGGGCGATGATCCCGGGTTCCTGGAAGCCCCGGTTGATGGAGCACAGGCACAGGGCTTCGTTCAGGGAAAGTCCCGTATCGTCCCGAAGCCGATCTTCGTATTGCCTTAGGGCAGTCTGGATTTTTCTGAGCGCGCAAAGATCGATCACGGGGCACCGTCCGGGGATGGGGTTGGCAAATATTGCCACGCGCAATAATTGCTAAGGGCAAATATAGAGACGCGTAATCCCCTTGTCAAGACTAAATCGAGCTTTTTTTATCGTTCGAGGGTAAAAACCCAGGGAATAGTCAACGATCGCCGAGAGCCTCGCAAAGTATCTTCATTTTCCGGGCGTTCACGACCGCCTGGCCCTTCGCGTGGTTGTTGAAATATATCTGGACGATTTGCGCCGAGGCGGCGACCGAGGTTACCGCGGGAAGGAAGGACTCGAGCTCGCTTTCCGTATACAGGTAGTCGTACCGGTCCCGGGCGTTCGTCCCGTGCCAGGCCGCGGCGTTCCTCCCGTGGAAGCGAAGGTAGGCGACCTGCCCGGTGACGGCGGGTCGCATGGAGGGGAGGTGGCGGAGCCCCGGCATGTCGGTGACGCACCAGCCGATTCCCCGTTCGGCGAGAGCCGCGGTGACCCGCTCGACGACCCGAGGGCCTTGCCAGGAGTCATGGCGGAACTCGACCACCCGGGGGAGGCCCTCGAACTCGCGCATGAGGGAGTCGAGGTATTTGCGCTCGTCCACCGAGTAATGGAAGCTTTGCGGGAACTGGAACAGTACCGAGAGCAGGAGCCCCCGGTTGGCGAGGGGATAGAGGGCCGCGCGGAATTCCTTCGCCGCGTCGCGCCATCCGGAGACGGATATTTCGTGGGTGAGGGACTTGTGGGCCTTCACGGAAAAGCGGAGCCGGCCGTTGGAGCGGCGGACCATGCCGGAAAGCTGGCGCTCGTCGGGCATGCCGTAATAGGTATAGTTGAGCTCGAGGGCGCCGAAGTGCTCGGCGTAAAAGGCGAGGAATTCCTCCCGGGGTAATTCGTTCGCGTAGAATATGCCCCGCCATTCGGGATAGTCGTATCCCGAGGTGCCTATGAGAATTTCGGCCATGGTCAGTGAACCTCCGGGATCCCCGCGAGGTCCGTGGTGTAGGCGGGCGAGAGGAAGCGCCGGCGCATGTTCCAGCCCCGGGCGGCGAGGGTGGTCGCCCCCATGCGGAGGGCGTCGCGGCCGTATCGGCCGTTCAGCTCGTCGAAGCAGCCCATGAGGGCCTGCTTCTTTTCCCTTGCCGCGTCCGCGTCGAAAAGGTCGGCCTGGGCGACCCTGTCGTCCTCCAGGCCGAGGAGGCTGACCATGACCTTGCGGTATCGGTAGCCGCTTTTATAGAGCCCCCGAAGCAGCCTTTCCGCCGTATCGAGGATGTCCGGGAGGAAGGAGGTGGGGCGGGGCAGGGCGGCGGAGAGCTGGTTGCAGAACTGGGGCCCCTCGTCGTCCCAGGGGTTCGTCATTAGGTAGACCGAGACGTACCGCGCGGCGCTCCGCTGTTCCCGGAGCCGGCGGACCGCCTCGTGGGTATAGGCGGCCAGGGCTTCCTCCAGTTCCTTAAGGGCGTATACGGGCTCGGCGAAGGATTTCGAGGAGCAGATATTCTGCCGCTTCTCCCGGGAAACCGGGGCGATCGCCGGGATGCCGTTCAGTTCCTGCACGGTGCGGAGCCCGTTGATCGTGAGGTTCTTTTTCGCGAGATAGAGGGGATAGTTCTTGAGGTCCAGGGCGGTCCTGATTCCGTAGCGGGCGAGGAATTTCGCCTTGGACCAGCCGACGCCCCATACGTCCCCCGCGGGATAGGCGGCGAGTTCGGCCTCCCCGTCGAGTTCCGCCCAGTCGAGCACGCCGCCGCGCTTTTTGGCGAGCTTGTTGCAGAGCTTGGCGAGGGTGCGCGTGGGGGCGATGCCCACCGAGATCGGCATGCCCGTCTCCTTGAGCACCGTGTTTCGCAGGCGGCTGCCGACCGCCGCGAAGTCGGGACAGCGCCCGTCGGGGTAATAGAGGAAGGACTCGTCGATCGAGTAAATCTCCACGTCCGGGCAGAGCCGGTTGTAGATGGTGACGAGCCGCGTGCTTATGTCGGCGTAGAGGGTGTAGTTCGAGCTGAAGACGGTTACCCCCTTCCGGGACGCCTCGGCGGAAACCTTGAACCAGGCGTCGCCCCGCCGGAAGCCGAGGGCCTTCGCCTCGTCATTGAGGGCGATGATGATGCCGTCGTTGTTCGAGAGCACGACGATGGGCTTCGCGGCGAGGTCGGGCCTGAATAGGCGCTCGCAGGAGGCGTAAAAGCTGTTCGCGTCGACATGGAAGATCATAGGGTTCGTACCACTCCCGTTACGGTGCCGAAAATCTCGGTCTCTTCGGTGACCCCGACGTGGTTGCCCGCCCCGTCGGCCAGGGCGTAGCGGGGGCCGTCCCGCACCAGTTCGCGGCAGGAAAACTCGTCCTCCTGCCGGAAGACCACGAGGCTTCCCGGAAGGGGCGGCCTGGAGCGGTCCACCACGAGAAGGTCCCCCGTGTGGATGCCCCGGTACACGAGCTGGCTCCCCTTCATTCGCATGAAAAAGGTGGCGGGCACGTTATGCACCAACAGTTCGTTGAGATCGATCGTTGTCGCCTCGTATCCCCGCGCGGGGGAGGGGAAGCCGGTTTCAGTGGCCATTTTCTTGCGTTTTCCCTCTATACAGTATACACTGTACCTGATATGCTAAGTTTATAAGCAAAATGCTTATCGGTCAAGGGGTGAAAATGAAAAAGGGGATAGACGAACATACGCTCGCCGGGCGCTACGCGTCGGTGCGCTTTGCCGCGGGACTGACCAAAAAAGCCTTCGCCGAATCCCTCGGCATTCATCCGGTGGTATCGGGGGACGTCGAGCTCGGCAAGCGCGAACCTTCCCGGGACGTTCTCGTGCGCCTCGCCTCGATATACGGGGTGGACATAAACTGGCTTCTGACGGGTACCCGGGCGGCGGAGGCGGAATTCCCCTTTCCCGCCGCGGCGCCGATGGCCGGCCTTTCCGGTCCCGCCCAGGGCGTCTTCCGGTCCCCGGGTGACGGGTCGCGGGGTTACGGCCGCTTCGGTTCCGGGGACGACCGGGTCGCCCAGGTGCCCTTCATCCTTCAGGAGGCCGCCGCGGGCGCGGGCGTCGAGATAGAGGACTGGCCCGAGGTAACGACGGTACCTGTATTGCGGTCCTTCATCGCCCCGAGGCGGGCCGAGCGGGTACGCGCCGTGGAAGTGCGCGGCGACTCGATGACCGGAATAGGGCTCGACGACGGGGACGTGGTGTTATTTTCCATAGACGAAAAAACGGGCGACGGGGTCCACGTGGTCTCGATCGGCTCGAGCCTTCTCGTGAAGCGGATTCACTTCGAGCCCGCGGCGAGCCGGGTGCGGATACTCAGCGAAAATCCGCGATATCCCGAACGGATCCTCGAGGGGCCCGATCTGGACGGTTTCCGGGTAGAAGGGCGGGTCGTCGGGTGGCTTCATCGGTATTGAGGGCCCGGGAGGAGAGCTCCGCGGCGTCCATGATCCCGGCGGCCACGAAAACCGACGCGCCCAGGATCCAGGGAATGTCCGCCTCGGGGTCGGTCCGGTCCGGCTCGTAGCGGGCATGCCGGCGGGAGAGTTCGCGGCATATTGCTCCCGAGCTTCCCCCGGCCGCGCCGTCGGTATCCCCCTCGGTCCGGTCCGGCCGGTCCCGGAATACGAAGTATCCAGCGATGACCGCGGGATCGGCCATGGCGGGGAAGGCTTCGTGGAGAATCCGCTCGAACTCTATATGGGCGCCTATGGGATTCGGCGAAAGATTGTGCACGGCGGTGAAAAAATCCGCCACGTAGTGGAGGATCACCCCGAGTTCCTCGCTGAATTTCCGGTGGGCTTTCCCCGGCTTGAGGGTCTTGCGGCACAGCCGCTCGATGCGCTTGAAGACGAATTTCCTCGAAAGCTTCCAAAAGTGGGGATGCCGGACGAAGAGGGTCGTGACGTCGGGCTTGACGCAGCCGTACAGGAAGGCTTCCTCGTCCAGGCGGATTTCCCATCCGGAGCTCAATTCCTCGAAAAGAAGCGCGCCTACCAGGCGGTGGGTGGCATAGGTCATGCCGAAAGCCTACCCGCTTCCGGTGTGCTTCCCATTAAGGGCCCGTGAAAAACGCGTTAATCCGGCCTTTCTTACAGTATTCCGAGCAGGTCCAGGGCGATTTTGGCGAACAGTATCGCGAGAACGACGAAGAGCACGGGCCTGATGACCTTCGCGCCGTTCTTCACCGCCAGGTGGGAGCCGAGCCAGCCCCCGGCAATGGTGCAGCAGGCCGCCGGTATCGCGAGGGCGATCCAGACCTTTCCCGAAAGAAAAAAAAGGATTCCCGACGCGACGTTCGAGGCGAGGTTCACGAGTTTCGCGTTTCCCGAGGACACCACGAGGGTTCGCCCGAGAAAGGCGCCGAAGGCCAGGATGAGAAAGGTGCCCGTGCCCGGCCCGATGAGACCGTCGTAGAGCCCGATGCCGAAGCCGATGGCCGCGGTGAGCGAGACGCCGATCGCCCGGGCGGTCCGCCTTCGGTCCGGATGGCGGGCGAGGTATCGGTCGGGTATTCCTTCCGTCGAGATTTCCCCGGCGTTTTTCCTGCCGCGGAGGGCCATGAACACGGCCACCAGGGGGATGACGACGAGCATCGCCCCCCGAAGGACGTCGGGGTCCAGGGCCAGGGCGATCCTCGTGCCGAGCCAGGCGCCCGGCAGGGCCATCGCCGCGGCCAGGGCCGCCTCTCTCGCGCGCATGTGGCCGCCCATCCGGTACCGGACCGCCGCGACGGAGGTTCCGAACATGGCGGAGCATTTGTTCGTGCCCGCGGCGAGATGGGGAGGAAGCCCCGCGGCGAGGTAGGCGGGCAGGGAGATTACCCCGCCGCCGCCGGCGATCGAATCGATGAAGCCCGCGAGAAACACGAGGGGGCATACGATAAGCAGGGTGTGCAAAAACGGAAGTGAGTTCATCGGGACGCCTTGATCCAGCTGGGTTTCCCGATCCGCCAGGAGACGGAGCGGCATCCGGGCGATAGGAGCGCGAACTCCAGCCGGATTTCGGCATGATACCACACGCGGACGGAAAAGTCGCGGAAAGGCGGCGCGGCGGCGAGGGTTTTTTCCGCCAGGCCCCCCGCGTAGCCGAGGATCAGGCAGGGACCCGCGGGGAAGGGGGGATAGCCGGCGAATCCCGGGCCGAGGGCCGGTAGAGCCGCGGGAGACGCGCCGTCGGGGGGCAACGGGCCGATGGCGGATCCCGGGACGAACCCGGCGGCGCGTTCCGGGTTCCCGGACGGGACGGCGTTCGCCCCGGCCGTCCCGTCGGTCGCCAGGGGGTTCCCGCTCTCCGGGGAGGGTGAGCCCGTTAAGGCCTGCTCCGACCGGAGGGGC